>JBKHER010000006.1:0-19955 GCA_046540715.1 Halothece sp. | reverse complement strand
TTCGCCCCAGCATCCAGCAACTGATCATCTAACGCCTTCAGATCTTCCGTTACCTTAAGTCTCAAGAATCAGACGAATTACGCCCTTACGATCTTCAGGTTCGCCATCAGTAATCATTAAAAATGACTCCTAAGCTGCTGTCAACACTGATGATAAAGGAGTCCAACGAAAAGCGCGATCGCCGCCTAACTCCACCACAATTCTCACTCTCGGTTCAATTTCATTAAACTTGGCCAAATAGGCTAACTCTTGGTTAGACAAAACAAACCCTTCAATTAACCAAATCACTAACCCTTTTTTATTCTCAGGTAAAATCGCTAATTGCGAATCCACAAGGGGCGGTAAAAAATAAACATCCCCAACGGCGGCATTTTGACCAATATTTTTTTTGCCCAAATGAGGATGACGCACGCCATGGACTCCTTTTAGATAGGAAGCGAGATCCCCGAGTCCTTTCGCCGACAGATGGTAAGTGACATAGCCCTTCGTCCGTAAGCGACGCTGATAGCGTCCCTCAAACCCCCCTTCCAGTGGGGCATAAACCGCAACCGCCCCCGATTGTTCTAAATCCCGAATAAACTTATTTCCTGTGGTTAGTAATGGCATGATTAACGTTAAACTTTGCAAATAATCCTCAAACCTTATTTTGGCACAATCTCAGCGCGGAAAAAAAATTAACCTCACTCTTGCATAACTCCTTTAAATTTGATATGCTTTATGATTGTGACTCAAAAATTGATTGAAAAGTCGTCTGCTGAGTTTAGCAATGCTGGCTCATTAGCGCCAGAAGCAAGTCGCTATCTCGCATCAGCAGGCTATCTCGTCTAGTTGTCTGGTCTGGAAACTGAAGAAGCCCTTTACCGTGTTCTTCAAGTCTTGACGGGGAAAACACAACTAAGACCGCTGTATTTCTAAATCACTCTGGTTGCACTTTAGCACCGCTGTGACCTGAAAACTAGGGAAACAAGAGGGCTGAGTGTCAAATAGAGGAAGCCTGTGGCTAAATTAAATTTAGAAACTCAGAGCTTGAGCAAGGTTAACCAACAATAAGGCTCAAGCAGTCTGACGCGAATCATGTCTTTTGAGGAAACATCATGTGATCTAACATAAGGGGGTTACCTGTGTCTGTTGGTTTAATGGGTCGAAAACTGGGGATGACCCAAATTTTTGACCAAGAACAAGGAACTGCAATTCCAGTAACAGTGATTGAAGTCGGTCCGTGCACCGTCACCCAAATTAAAACACCCAATACCGATGGTTATAGTGCCATTCAACTTGGCTATGGTGCTAAAAAAGAAAAAACCTTAACCAAACCAGAATTGGGACACTTGAAAAAAGCCGAAGCGCCAAATCTTCGCCATTTGAAAGAATATCGCGTTGAGGATACCAGTAGCTATCAGTTAGGACAATCAGTCACGGCAGAAGACCTCTTCAGTGAGGGTCAGCTAGTTGATGTTAGGGGAACGAGTATTGGGCGCGGCTTTGCCGGCTACCAAAAGCGTCATAAATTTGCGCGGGGCCCGAAAACTCACGGCTCCAAAAATTACCGCTCCCCCGGGTCAATTGGGCCAGGAACAACGCCAGGGCGAGTTTATCCAGGAACCCGTATGGCGGGACGAATGGGCGGTAAAACCGTTACTATTCGCAAGCTCAAGGTGATGAAGGTAGATAACGAAAAAAATGTGATTCTCGTTAAAGGATCAATTCCTGGGAAGTCTGGTGGGTTATTAAGTATTACCGCCAGTAATTTAGTCGGTGCTACTGCTCAGTAAGAGCGTTCACACATCTAACAGGTATGAGAAAGAATTATGGTTAATTGTGTCGTTAAAAATTGGCAAGGGGAAGAGGTGGGAGAAGCCACCTTAAACCTAAAAGTTGCCAATCCTGAAAATGCCGAACATATTGTCCATCGGGCTGTGGTTCGTCAAACTACTAATGCGCGTCAGGGCAGTGCTTCTACGAAAACTCGCGCTGAAGTGCGAGGTGGTGGGCGTAAGCCTTGGCGACAAAAAGGAACAGGACGCGCTCGCGCCGGTTCGAGTCGGTCTCCTTTATGGCGAGGTGGTGGTGTCATTTTTGGCCCCAAACCTCGTAATTTTAGCCTCAAAATGAATCGTAAGGAACGGCGTTTGGCCCTGAGAACCGCTCTTGCCAGCCGAGCCGAAGACTTACTCGCCGTGGAGTCATTTGCTTCTCAACTCGAACAACCCAAAACCAAAGAATTAGCACAAGCCATGGAGCGTTGGGGAATTACTCCTGGGGTGAAAGTGCTGATGATCTTGGAGGAGTTGCCAGAAACGGTTTATCTCTCAGCCCGTAATTTGCCCAATGTTAAATTAATGCGAGCTAGTAGCTTGAATGTCTATGACATTTTAGCCGCAGACAAAATTATTACTACCCCCAACGCAATGGCAACCATCCAGGAGGTGTATGGTGACTGAACCAAAAGAGCGGGATTTAATTGATTTAATCCGCAAACCGATTATTACCGAAAAAGCGACGATTCTCCTAGAAGAGAATAAGTACGTTTTTGATGTCGAGAAAAAAGCCACTAAGCCTGACATTAAAAAGGCAATCGAAACCCTCTTTGATGTCAAGGTAACTAAGGTAAATGTGCAGAATCTTCCTCGGAAAAAACGGCGCATGGGTAGATATATGGGGACAAAACCTCAATATAAACGCGCGATCGTTACCTTAGCCGAAGAAGACAGCATTACCCTCTTCCCTGAAGTTTAATCGACCTATAGCAACTATTATTCAAAATGAGTATTCGCTCCTATCGACCTTATACCCCAGGGACAAGACAAGCAACGGTTTCCGACTTTGCTGAAATTACCCGGTCTGAACCTGAAAAGTCCCTTACCAAATATAAACATCGTCAGAAAGGACGCAATAATCGCGGCGTAATTACCAGCCGTCATCGCGGCGGGGGGCATAAACGGCGTTATCGCCAAATTGACTTTCGCCGGAATAAACATAATATTCCCGCAAAAGTTGCCGCGATCGAGTATGACCCCAATCGTAACGCCCGTATTGCCCTTTTACATTACCAAGACGGGGAAAAACGCTATATCCTCTGGCCGGCTGGATTAAATGTAGGAGATCAGATTATTTCTGGGGAAAATTCTCCCTTTGAAATTGGTAATGCTCTCCCCGTTGGAAAAATTCCATTAGGCACTGAGGTTCATAATATCGAGCTTGTGGCTGGCAAAGGCGGTCAAATTGTTCGCGCGGCTGGAACCGCTGCCCAAGTTGTAGCCAAAGAAAAAGGCTATGTCAGTCTCAAACTGCCCTCTCGGGAAACCCGAATGGTGCGAGAAGAATGTCTGGCAACCATTGGTCGCGTGGGTAATTCCGAACACCGTAACTTAACCCTCGGTAAAGCTGGCCGATCGCGCCATTTAGGACGCAGACCCAAAGTGAGAGGCAGCGTCATGAACCCCGTGGATCACCCCCATGGTGGTGGAGAAGGTCGCGCCCCCATTGGTCGTCCCAGTCCTTTAACTCCTTGGGGCAAACCCACCCTTGGGGCAAAAACGCGCAAGAAGAAGAAAAACAGCAACAAACTGATTGTGCGTCGTCGTTCTAAATAATCCATTGCCAAATCTCGTGTAAAGGAGGAAAAAATATGGGTCGCTCACTGAAAAAAGGCCCCTATGTTGACGATAAACTTCTCAAAAAAATCGAGAAGCTCAACGCAGCGGACAAAAAAGAAGTCATTAAAACTTGGAAACGGGCTTCCACCATTATTCCCCAGATGGTAGGGCATACCATCGCCGTTTATAACGGTCGCCAGCACGTTCCTGTCTTCGTTAGTGACCAAATGGTCGGACACAAACTCGGGGAATTTGCCCCCACGCGCACCTTTAAGGGACACGCCAAAAGTGATAAAAAAGCGCGGAGATAAATAAGGATTTCGAGAGGAAATAATTATGGCTGTTGATACAACCACAGAAACCAAAGCGATCGCGCGTTATATCCGGATGTCTCCCCACAAAGTGCGACGGGTACTGGATCAAATTCGCGGTCGGTCTTACCGAGAGGCGTTAATCATCTTAGAGTTTATGCCCTATCGCGCCTGTGATCCCGTTTTGAAAGCCTTGCGTTCGGCCGCTGCCAATGCCGAACATAACGAAGGGCTCGATCGCGCCAACCTTGTCATTAGCCAAGCCTATGCCGATCAAGGACCCGCTCTCAGACGATTTCGGCCTCGCGCCCAAGGTCGGGCTTATCAAATTCGCAAACCCACCTGTCATATCACCATCGCCGTCGCCACCACTGTAGAGAACTAAAACACTATGGGACAAAAGATTCATCCAACTGGGTTTCGACTGGGAATTACCAAAGAACATCTTTCCTGTTGGTATGCCGACTCCAAGCGTTACCCCGAACTCTTACAAGAAGACTACAAAATTCGGAACTACATCGACAAAACCCTCAATAACGCTGGCATCTCCGCCACTCGCATTGAACGCAAAGCCGAGCAAATTAGCCTCCAAATTCATACCGCCCGTCCAGGAGTCGTTGTCGGTCGCGGTGGCAGTGGCATTGAATCCCTCCGTGTGGGGTTACAGCAACTCCTCGGAGGCAATCGCCAAATCAGCATTAACGTCAACGAAGTGGATCGCGTTGATGCCGATGCCGTCTTAATTGGTGAATACATTGCCCAACAACTAGAACGACGAGTCTCCTTCCGTCGCGTAGTACGCCAAGCCATTCAAAGAGCGCAAAGAGCCGAAGTAAAAGGCATTAAAATCCAAATCAGCGGACGGCTTAACGGGGCAGAAATTGCCCGTACAGAATGGACCCGAGAAGGACGAGTCCCCCTGCATACCCTGCGTGCTGACATTGACTATGCCTATCGCATGGCCAACACCGCCTATGGGATCTTAGGGGTTAAAATTTGGATCTTCAAAGGTGAAATTCTCCCCGAAGACCAAGAACAAGCCCCTGCGGAAACAGCCCCGCGTCGTTCTCCCCGTCGCCAAAAATTTGAAGACCGTTCTGGGGAAAATTAGTCATTGGTTTACAAATAACAAATAACGAATAACAAATAACAAACCCATGCTCAGTCCTAAGCGTACAAAATTTCGCAAACAACAAAGAGGAAGACTCAAAGGGCTCTCTCACCGTGGCAACACCATTAACTTTGGTGATTATGCCCTGCAAGCCATTGAACCCTCTTGGATTAACTCGCGACAAATTGAAGCAGCCCGTCGAGCCATGAACCGTTATCTTCGTCGGGGCGGTAAAATTTGGATTCGGATTTTTCCCGATAAACCCATTACCATGCGAGCGGCAGAAACTCGTATGGGATCAGGGAAAGGGAACCCCGAATACTGGGTGGCGGTAGTTAAACCAGGGCGGATCATGTTTGAAATTGGCGGCGTTAACCAAGAGGTAGCCCAAGAAGCCATGCGCCTCGCCGCCCAAAAACTTCCCATTAAAACCAAATTCTTGGTTCGTGAGGAACAATAAGGAGGAACTATGCCCTTACCCAAAATCTCTGATGCTCGGGCTTTAAGTGATGAAGAACTCGCCCAAGAAATTGTCAACGCCAAACGGGAACTGTTTAACCTACGGTTCAAACAAGGAACCCGACAAGAGGGAGAAGCCAAACCGCACGAATTTAAGCATCTCAAGCATCGGATTTCCCAATTGTTAACCGTCGAGCGAGAAAGAGAACTCGCCAAAGCTAAAGCAGTTACCAGTGAGGAAGAAACCAACCATGACAACTAAAGAGCGTATTGGCGTTGTCGTCAGTAACAAAATGCAAAAAACCGTGGTGGTAGCCGTCGAAAACCGCGCTCCCAGTCGGAAATACGGGAAAACCGTGGTGACCACCAAACGTTACAAAGTCCACGATGAAAACAACGATTGCCAAGAAGGCGATCGCGTTCGGATTCGTGAAACTCGACCCCTTTCCAAACAAAAACGCTGGACTGTTGCTTCCATTATTGAATCAGCCAGTGGTCAAAAAGCTCCGGAACCGATTTCATCAGAAACTGAACAACAATGATTCAACAAGAAACTGTCCTGAAAGTCGCCGATAATAGTGGCGCTCGTAAAATTCAATGCCTGCGTGTGATGCGAGCCGGTAATGCTCCTTACGCTCGCATCGGGGATGTCATCATCGGCGTTGTCAAAGACGCACTCCCCAATATGCCAATCAAAAAGTCCGATATTATTCGCGCTGTCATTGTCCGTACTCGTTACCCAGAAACCCGCGATAGTGGCATGACTATTCGCTTTGACGATAATGCAGCTGTCCTGATTAATGCCGACAATAATCCCAGAGGAACACGAGTCTTTGGGCCGGTAGCGCGAGAACTCCGAGATAAAAACTTTACTAAAATTGTCTCTCTAGCGCCGGAGGTCTTATAAAGATGCCGAAGAAAAAACGCACGCAAACCCTCCCCAAACGATACAAAATGCACGTTAAAAAAGGCGATACCGTGCAAGTAATTTCGGGAAAAGATAAAGGGAAAGTGGGAGAAATTCAACAAGTGATTCCCAAAGAATCCCGAGTGGTAGTAGAAGGGGTGAATGTTCGCACCAAGCACGTTAAACCCCAGCAAGAAGGAGAAAAAGGGCAAATTATTACCTTTGAAGCCCCCATTCATAGCTCTAATGTGATGCTCTACTCCAAGAAAGAATCTTGCGCCTCTCGTATTAGTTATACCTATACCGAAGACGGACGCAAGGTGAGAATGCTGAAAAAAACTGGCGAAATTATTGACTAATCATTAACCCTCTCAATTCCTAATCATGGGAAGTCACTTTGAGACTGAAATACTATGACACAACGACTAAAAACCACCTATTTTGAAACCATTGCTCCCCAACTCAAACAAGAGTTTGGCTATAGCAATCCGCATCAAATTCCAAAAGTGGAAAAAGTAACCGTTAATCGGGGATTAGGAGAAGCCTCGCAAAATGCGAAAGCCCTAGAATCGTCGATGAGTGAAATTGCCACCATTACCGGCCAAAAACCAGTGGTCACTCGGGCGAAAAAGGCGATCGCAGGGTTTAAAGTTCGCGAAGGAATGCCAGTAGGGGTCATGGTGACCTTGCGCGGTCAACGGATGTATGCCTTTCTCGACCGTTTGATCAATGTGGCTCTACCTCGGATTCGTGACTTTCGTGGCATTAGCCCTCGTAGCTTCGATGGGCGTGGGAACTATAACTTAGGCTTGCGAGAGCAAATCCTTTTCCCTGAAATTAACTATGACAGCATTGATCAAGTGCGGGGAATGGATATTGCTATCATCACTACGGCTAAAACCGATGAAGAAGGTCGCGCCCTGCTGAGAGCAATGGGAATGCCCTTCCGAGAAAACTAATCAGTGTCAACATTACAGCAGGAGGGAAAATAGCAACTAATGGCCTCGACAGACACAATTTCCGATATGCTCACCCGAATTCGCAATGCTTGCATGGTGCAACATGAAACCACCGTTGTGCCTTATAACAAAATGAATCGCAACATTGCCCATGTTCTCAAAGAAGAAGGATTCATCGAAAACTACGAAGAAGTGGGTGAAGGCTTAAAAAAACAAGTCCTGATTTCGTTGCGCTATCGTTATCAAGGTCGCAATCGCAAACCGATCATTAAAAAACTCACTCGCGTCAGCCGTCCCGGTTTAAGAGTGTATTCCAATCATAAAGAATTACCACGGGTTCTTGGGGGGATTGGGGTTGCCATTATCTCCACCTCTAGCGGTATTATGACCGATCGCGAGGCGCGTAAACGAGGAATCGGTGGCGAAATTCTCTGTTACGTCTGGTAAATTAAGCAAGGAGGAATTTTAACTATGTCACGGATTGGTAAATTACCGATTCCTGTTCCCGAGAAAGTGGAAATCACCATTGATGACACAATGATTAAGGTGAAAGGGCCAAAAGGGGAACTAGAGCAAACCATTCCCGACTTTGTCACCATTACGCAAGAAAATAGTCAAATTTTAGTCAATCGGGTGAATGATTCTCGCAAAGCCCGAGAACGCCATGGCTTGGCTAGAACCCTCATTGCCAATATGGTGCATGGGGTCTCCAAAGGCTTTGAACAACGCCTACAAATTCAAGGGGTGGGTTATCGCGCTCAAGTGCAGGGGCGCAACCTAATCTTAAATGTCGGTTACAGTCATCCTGTGGAAATTACCCCCCCCGAAGGTCTCCAAATTGCTGTGGAAAAAAATACAGAAATTATTATTAGTGGGATTAATAAAGAATTAGTGGGGAACTTAACCGCAAAAATTCGGGCTATTCGTCCCCCAGAACCCTATAAAGGAAAAGGCATTCGCTATTTAGGAGAACAAGTTCGACAAAAAGCGGGTAAAGCAGGGAAGAAATAACAATGAAAAATAATCGCAAAGAACTGATCAAAAAGCGTCATCGTCGGATTCGGCGCAAACTTCATGGCACTGCCGAACGCCCCCGTTTAGCAGTGTTTCGTTCCCATCAGCATATTTATGCCCAAGTGATCGACGACAACCGACAGCATACTCTTGTGGCGGCTTCTACTGTCGATCCCAACTTACGGCAAACTCTAAACTCCAGCCGCACTTGCGAAGCCTCAGCAGCGGTTGGCAATTTAATCGCCCAACGCGCGATGGAAAAAGGCATTAAGCAAGTGGTCTTTGATCGCGGTGGGAACATTTATCATGGACGAGTGCGTAGTCTCGCTGAGGCAGCTCGGGAAGCAGGATTAGAATTTTAAAAAGGGGACATTATGGCAAAGCGTAACCAAAATAAAAAAGAGGAAAGCCAGTTTCAAGAGCGTGTGATTCAAATTCGGCGCGTTAGTAAAGTGGTCAAAGGTGGTAAAAAATTAAGTTTCCGCGCGATCGTGGTTGTTGGCAATGATCGCGGTCAAGTTGGCGTAGGTGTTGGTAAAGCCAGTGATGTCATTGGGGCCGTGCGTAAAGGCGTGGCTGATGCCAAGAAGGATTTAGTGGATATTCCGATTACTAAAAGTAGTTCCATTCCTCATCGCGCCAATGGCTTTGCTGGTGGGGCAAAAGTGATGATGCGACCGGCTGCCCCTGGTACAGGTGTCATTGCAGGGGGGGCGGTGCGAACCGTCTTAGAATTATCTGGAGTGAAAAACGTTCTAGCTAAACAATTAGGCTCACAAAATCCTCTCAATAACGCTAGAGCCGCGATCGATGCCTTAGCCTCTCTCCGTACCTTTAAAGAAGTGGCCAATGAGCGAGGCGTTCCCTTAGAACAAATTTTCTCCTAAATGATTCATTCTTAAATTTGTAAATTCAAATTACCAGGCAAACCCATGAGACTACATGAATTAAAGCCCAAAACAGGTTCTCGCAAGCGTAGCCGTCGTTTAGGACGGGGCATTTCCGCAGGACAAGGGGCCAGTTGCGGCAAAGGAATGCGCGGCCAAAAAGCGCGATCGGGTCCGAATCCTTTTCGCGGCTTTGAAGGGGGACAAATGCCTCTTTATCGCCGTGTGCCAAAATTAAAACACTTTACGATTGTCAACCCGCATCGCTACACTACGATTAATGTTGGTAAATTAGCCAGTTTAGACCCAAACACAGAAGTTACCCTTGCTCAACTCCTAGAAGTGGGTCTGCTCAATCAGGCGGATGCCCCGTTAAAAGTGTTAGGGGATGGCGAAATTAATGTTCCTTTACAAGTGAAAGCAGCGGCTTTTACGAAAGGAGCCCGTCAGAAAATTGAAGCAGCAGGGGGTAGCTGTGAAATTGTTACGAACTGAGCTATTTAACATCTACTCAATTTATCGGGGAGAAATAATCCTTCATGGTTGTTAGTCGAGAAAGAACCCCAAACGCCCAAGAAACATTTATGCAGATGGCGCAAGCGGCCGGTTTACGGGGTCGCTTGTTGATTACCATCGGCTTAATTTTACTCGTTCGCTTAGGGGTGCGGATTCCTGTACCTGGAGTTGACCGCGCAGCCTTTGCCCAAGCCGTCCAAGATAGTCCCATTTCTGGTTTCTTAAATTTCCTCTCGGGGGGCGGTTTGTCTGCAGTAGGCATTTTTGCCTTAGGCATTCTGCCATTTATTAATGCCTCCATTATTATGCAGTTGCTGACTGCTGGCTTGCCCTATTTAGAAAATTTACAGAAAAATGAAGGGGAAGCCGGACGACGGAAGATTTCCCAAATTACCCGTTATGTGGCTTTAGCCTCGGCGGTGTTTAATGCTTTTGGTCTGGCAACGTTTGTCCAGCCCTATGCTTATGACCCAGGGCCAATTTTCTTATTAAAAACCGTTATTGCCCTCAGTGCTGGCTCAATGTTTGTGATTTGGCTGGCGGAGTTAATCACCGAACGGGGAATTGGTAATGGCCCCTCTTTACTGATTTTTGTCAACATTGTCGCTGTCCTCCCGAGAACGTTGGGCAATACCATCGAATTTGCTCAAGCAGGAGGTCGAGAAGCGATCGCGCAAGTGGTGGTGTTAGCCTTAGTGTTCTTAGTGATGATTGTCGGCATTGTCTTTGTCCAAGAGGGAATGCGGAAAATCCCCATTGTATCAGCCCGGCGACAAGTGGGAAAACGGTTGTACCGAGAGCGTACTAGCTATTTACCCCTACGAGTCAATCAAGGCGGGGTGCTGCCGATTATCTTTGCCTCTACCTTGCTGATTCTACCCTCTTCCTTGGCACAGTTTACCCAAGGCGGTGGCACTACCAACCCAGAAGAACAAACGGGAGGACTTACGGCAACCCTCAATGAATTTCTGGTTCAAATTTCTACTTATATGAATCCCAGTGGCCCCACCCCTTGGCTTTATGTATCGGTTTATTTACTGCTGATTCTCTTCTTTAGTTATTTTTATGCGGCTTTAGTGGTGAATCCCGTGGATATGTCGCAAAATTTAAAGAAAATGGGCGCAAGTATTCCTGGAATTCGTCCTGGGAAAGCGACCAGTGATTATTTACAAAAGGTGATTAATCGCTTGACCCTTTTAGGGGCAATCTTCTTGGGGATTGTTGCTACGGTTCCCACGGCAGTAGAAACGGCAACGGGAGTCACTACCTTTCAAGGGTTGGGCGCAACGTCGCTGTTAATTTTAGTCGGGGTTGCCATTGATACGGCAAAACAAATTCAAAGTCGCGTTATTTCTCAACGCTATGAAGGGATGGTCAAAGAGTAAATTCCCCATCTGGGATGCTTGGTTGGGCTTAAACATTTCCTTGCATCCCCTCTTTAACAAATAACCAATAACGAATAACCAATAACAAATAATGACTCAATATTCGCGATTGATTTTTTTTGGTCCCCCAGGGGCCGGTAAAGGAACACAAGCTAAAGAGCTTTCCCAAGATTGTCAAATTCCCCATATTGCCACAGGGGATATTCTTCGCAGTGCCATTAAAGAACAAACATCGGTGGGAAAAAAAGCTCAATCTTATGTGGATCAGGGGGATTTAGTTCCTGATGAGGTGTTGGGAGAATTAGTGCGCGATCGCTTACAACAACCTGACGCTCAATCAGGTTGGATTTTGGATGGTTTTCCTCGTACCCTGAAACAAGCAGAATTCCTAGAAGAATTGCTCAAGGAACTTAATTCCAATTATGATTTAGTGATTTACTTGGATGTTCCTGATGAGGTTCTCATGGAACGTTTATTAGGACGAGGACGTAAAGATGATACCGAAGAAACCATCCGTCATCGGTTAGATATTTTTCATAATGAAACCGCCCAACTCCTTGGTTTTTATCAACAACGCAACTGCGTGCTAAAAGTGGATGGGAACCAGCCTCTCTCCCAAGTGACAGAACGAATTAAAACAGCAATGACTGCAGGCGCTTAAAATGTCTGTTTCCTAATTTTTGCTACCATTGCTATGGGATATTATTCAAATTTGGCTTCTTCTGTCATTCTTAAGTTAGAGAGAAGCCAGTTTTAATTAACGTTCTATTTAAAAAGGAGAGTCATCAAAACCAATATGTCTAAACAAGACCTGATTGAAATGGAAGGGACTGTAACCGAGTCCTTACCAAATGCGATGTTTCGAGTAGATCTCGAAAATGGTTATAATGTCCTTGCTCATATTTCCGGTAAAATTCGCCGTAACTATATCAAAATTTTACCCGGAGATAAAGTCAAAGTGGAATTAACCCCTTATGACTTAAGCAAAGGACGAATTACCTATCGCTTGCGTAAAAAATAAGTATTGACAAAAGGCTCTAAAAGTGATAAAATAAAGGGCTTGTAGTGTGATAAAAAACCATGAAAGTTAGACCTTCAGTTCGGAAAATGTGCGAGCGTTGCCGAGTCATTCGTCGCCGGGGGCGAGTGATGGTCATCTGCTCCAATGCTAAGCATAAACAACGTCAAGGATAAAATCTGATTATCCAAATCATAGCAGAAAAATAAAGGGAGAGAAACGTGGCACGAATTTCAGGAGTAGATTTACCCCGTGATAAGCGGGTAGAAATAGGACTCACTTATATTTATGGGATTGGCATATCCCGTTCCCGAGAAATTTTAGCGGCAACCGGCGTTAACCCCGATAAACGGGTTAAAGACCTAGAGACCACTGAAGAAACAACCCTTCGTTCTTATATTGAAAATAACTACCAAGTGGAAGGGGATTTACGACGCTTAGAAAATATGAGTATTAAGCGTCTGGTGGATATTGGGACCTATCGCGGTCGTCGTCATCGCTCAGGTTTACCAGTGAGAGGTCAGCGCACTCGCACCAATGCGAAAACCCGTCGGGGTAAGCGTGTAGCCATTGCAGGTAAAAAGAAAGCTCCTGCTAAAAAATAAAAAGGCTTCCTTAAACCACCTTACCTTATTCAATAAAGTCATTAAGCACAGGATCAAGTATGGCGCGACAAACAACTAAAAAGGGTTCCTCTAGAAGAACTAAACGTAACGTCCCCAATGGCGTTGCTCACATTCAATCTACTTTTAATAATACGCTAGTTACCATTTCTGATCCTAAAGGGGATGTCATTTCTTGGGCTTCTGCGGGGTCTAGTGGCTTCAAAGGGGCAAAGAAAGGCACTCCTTTCGCCGCCCAAACCGCTGCCGACCAAGCCGCCAGACGAGCCTCAGAACAAGGAATGCGTCAAGTGGAAGTGATGGTCAGTGGCCCCGGAGCCGGTCGTGAAACTGCGATTCGGGCCTTGCAGGGGGCGGGTTTAGAAATTACCCTCATTCGTGATGTGACACCAATTCCCCACAATGGGTGTCGTCCGCCCAAACGTCGTCGGGTTTAAAGCAAGACCAAGTGATTGGTTGTTGGTTATTTGTATTTTAGACAGCAAATAACGGATAACAAATAATCTATCTACGAAATCAAGGAAGGGAGGTTGCTCTGTGGCGCAGCTAAAAGAGTTTAATGTCGATTGTGTTGAAACGAAAACTGACAACAAAACCCAGCATCAGTACAGTAAATTTGTCTTGGAACCCTTAGAACGGGGTCAAGGCTTAACTGTGGGGAATGCCCTCAGACGGGTCTTATTATCCAATCTCGAAGGAACCGCCGTGACTGCTGCTCGGATTGCTGGGGTGACGCACGAATTTGCTACCATCCCTGGGGTCAGAGAAGATGCGCTGGAAATTTTGCTCAACCTCAAGGAACTGGTGTTTAGAAGCTACTCCCCTGGCCCCCAAATTGCTCGTTTAGCCGCAACGGGACCGAAGACGGTGACAGCCGGAGATTTTAATTTGCCCTCAGAAGTGGAGGTGATCGACAGCAGCAAATATGTTGCGACGATCGCGGAAGGGGCAAAATTAGAGATGGAAATTCGGATCGAAAAGGGGCGAGGTTATCGCGTTGTTGATCTCGAAAAAGAAGATGCGAGTTCCTTAGATTTTCTCCAGATTGATGCCGTATTTATGCCGGTTTCTAAGGTGAAATACACGGTGGAGGAAATGCGTGCTGATGAGGGAGAAAATAAAGATCGGCTGTTTTTAGAAATTACTACCAATGGCAGTATTCAGCCCGATGAAGCCCTCTCTCAAGCAGCGACGGTTCTAGTGGAGTTATTCCATCCCCTTGGAGACTTAAATATTGAACCCGTAGCTGAGGAAAAAGAGGAAGAAGAAGATCCCAATCGACAAACCCCCATTGAAGAGTTACAACTTTCCGTGAGAGCCTATAACTGTCTCAAACGCGCTCAAATTAATTCAGTGGCAGATTTATTGGAATATAGCTACGAAGATCTCTTAGAAATTAAGAACTTCGGACAAAAATCCGCGGAAGAGGTGGTTGAGGCGTTACAGGCTCGGTTTGAAATTACTCTACCACAAGAAAAATCAACAGCGAGTTAAATCAGGAGGTTTATTATGCGCCATCGTCGTCGTGTGAAAAAGTTAGGTCGCCCGGCTGATCAGCGTCGGGCTTTGTTGCGTTCTTTGACAACAGAACTAATTAGACACGGGCAAATTACAACAACTAAAGCCCGGGCGAAAGCTGTTCGCTCGGAGGTGGATAAAATTATCACCTTGGCTAAGGATGGCTCTTTGGCGGCGCGTCGGCAAGCTCTAGGCTATTTGTATGACAAGAAATTGGTTCATGCCTTGTTTGAAAATGTACAAGAGCGATACGGTAATCGTAATGGCGGTTACACTCGGGTGTCAAGAACCATTCGCAGACGCGGTGATAATGCAGAAATGGCAGTGGTGGAATTAGTTTAATTAGGGGAAGTGATTGGTGACAGGGTCAGTGAAAAAAAAACGAGTTGCTCTGGTTATTCAGTATCAGGGAACAAGATTTTATGGCTGGCAACGTCAACCCCACTACCGAACGGTTCAAGAGGAAATTGAACGCGCCATTCAAGGAATTGCCCCTGACCAAAACAGTCCGCTCCATGGGGCAGGGCGTACTGATAGTGGCGTTCATGCGGCTGCCCAAGTTGCCCATTTTGATATTATCAGTCCCATTCCTGCCGAAAAGTTTGCTCCTGTGCTTAACAAGCGACTCCCCGATGATATTTTGATTCGGGCTTCCCAAGAAGTTCCTAGGAATTGGCATTCTCGGTTTTCGGCAATTTGTCGCCGTTATCGTTATACCTTTTATACGGCAGCGACTCCGAATTTATTTGTGGCTCCTTGGAGTTGGCATTATTACTATCATCCCCTCCATGTGGAAACAATGGAGGCGGCGTTGCAGTCTTTGGTGGGGTATCATGATCTCGCGGCGTTTTGTCGGGCGGGATCTGAACGTTCCCATACTTGGGTGGAGGTGCAGGAGGTGCGGTGTCTTCGTCGGGGGTCGCTGGTGGAACTGGAAATCCAGGCAGATGGGTTTTTGTATGGGATGGTACGCCTAATTGTGGGAATGCTGGTGAAAGTGGGATCAGGGGAGCTAACACCCAATGATTTTTTGCAGATTTGGAAGCAAAAACAGCGCGATCGCGTTAAGTATTCTGCCCCTGCCAAAGGACTGTGTTTACTCCGAGTGGGATATGAACAGTTCCCCTTTCCCCAATCGGTTTGGTTTGATAGTCAACCTCATTATTACTTTGATCAAGAAAATAACTATGACTCTAAATAAAACTCCTTTACCTAATTCAGAAACAATGGAACGACAATGGTATGTGATTGATGCGTCTGGTTATCGCATTGGTCGCCTTGCCAGTGAAATTGCCCAAATTATTCGCGGGAAAAATAAACCTAACTATACCCCGCACATGGACAATGGGGACTTTGTGATTGTGATTAATGCTGACAAAGTGACCATTAGTGGCAATAAAGGAAATGATAAATATTACTACCGTCACTCGGGACGACCTGGAGGTATGAAGGTAGAAAGTTTTAATCAACTGCAACGGCGCATTCCAGAACGGATTGTTGAACAAGCTGTCAAAGGAATGTTGCCCAAGAATCGTTTAGGGCGGCAATTGGCGAAGAAATTAAAAGTTTATGCCGGGCCTGAACATCCGCATCAAGCGCAAAATCCTGTAGAAATTAGCCCAAATCGTACTGAAATTAAGGAGGATTATTAATTATGCAAGCTATGGATCATAATCGCGTTGTCTATTGGGGAACCGGTCGTCGTAAAAACGCGATCGCGCGGGTACGTCTGGTTCCGGGCAATGGCAATATTCAAGTCAATACTCGCAATGGGGATCATTATTTCAACTATAATCCCAACTATCTGGCAGCGGTCAAAGCCCCCCTCGAAACTTTGGGCTTAGAAAATGACTATGATATCTTAGTTAATGCCCATGGTGGGGGCTTAACTGGACAAGCTGAAGCGGTCCGACTAGGAGTAGCAAGAGCGTTATGTAAACTTGACCCCGAAAATCGTTCCCCCTTAAAAACTGAGGGCTATCTTAGCCGTGATCCTCGGGCGAAAGAACGACGGAAATACGGGTTACGTAAGGCAAGAAAAGCTCCCCAATACTCAAAACGTTAGAATGGAAGCAATGAGAGCATGATTTTTTGCTCTCTATTTTGGTGATTAATGATTAGGAGGACAATTATGGCAAAAGAAGGAATTCATCCTGAATGGTATCCCGAAGCGAAGGTGATTTGTAATGGGGAAGTTGTGATGACCGTTGGCGCAACGCAACCTGAACTTCACGTCGATGTCTGGTCGGGAAATCATCCCTTTTACACAGGTAACCAGAAAATTATTGACACGGAAGGGCGTGTGGATCGCTTCTTACGCAAGTATGGCATGTTTGATGAAAGTGCCGAGGAAGGGGAAGAAAAATAGCCCTGTGATTAAGGTTGAAGAGGAAGGAGGTTCATTTCACGCCAGATCAAAATAACGAATAATCAGTAACGAATAACAAATCATCAATTAACCCCATGGCTGAATCCTACGTCTTGGAAAAACTGCAATCGGTGGAAGAAACCTATAACGAACTGACTCGTCGTTTAGGGGATCCAGATATTGCCACTGATCCCGAAGAATTACAACGGGTGGCAAAAGCGCGATCGTCCCTTGAAGAAACGGTTGAAATTTACAACCAGTGGAAAAAAACTCAAGAAGACTTAGCCGAAGCACGGGAGATTTATAAAGAAGCCAGTGGCGATCCCGAAATGCAAGAATTAGCGTCTTCTGAAGTCCATGAGTTAGAGGGGAAACTGGAGCAACTAGAGCGGAAAATGAAGCTCATGTTGCTTCCCAAAGACCCCAATGATGATAAAAATATCATGTTGGAGATTCGCGCTGGCACCGGTGGCGATGAAGCCTGTTTATGGGTGGGGGATTTAGTAAAAATGTACTCCCGTTATGCAGAAAACCAAGGTTGGAATATCAGTTTAGCCAGTGAATCCGAATCAGAAACCGGTGGGTTTAAAGAAGCGATTTTAGAAATTAAAGGCGATCGCGTTTATAGTAAGCTCAAATTTGAAGCAGGAGTGCATCGCGTGCAACGAGTCCCTGCAACCGAAGCAGGGGGACGGGTTCACACTTCCACCGCAACGGTTGCGATTATGCCAGAAGTAAATGATGTGGAAGTCGAAATTGACCCCAAAGATGTAGAAATTACCACAGCTCGCTCGGGTGGGGCCGGCGGACAAAATGTTAACAAGGTAGAAACCGCTGCTGACCTATACTATAAGCCCCTAGGGATTCGCATTTTTTGTACTCAGGAGCGCTCGCAGCTGAAAAACCGAGAACGGGCGATGCAGATTTTACGGTCAAAACTCTATGAGCAGAAAATACGGGAACAAAATGAAGCGGTGACTTCCATGCGGCGATCGCAGGTAGGAACTGGGGGACGTTCTGAGAAAATTCGCACCTATAACTATAAGGACAGCCGTGTCACTGATCATCGTTTAGGGGTTAATTTTAATTTAGAGCCAGTCTTAGAAGGGAATTTAGAGGATGTGATTCAATCTTGCATCTCTCAAGATCAACAAGAAAGACTCTCCCAATTAACAGAAAAAAACCAATAAAATTAAAATTACGTTAGAATAGCCAAATTCAAGTAAAATGTCAAAAAAATGATAAAATCCAGCTTGATCGGTTAAATTAATGACATCACATCGGGGATCAACAAAAATTACTTGAAAATCTTAGCCCAAGCGGCTAGGAAAGGCTCCCCACTAAGGTGGCAAGCGATCAATCGTGATATTATCATAGCGGTGAACAGCACAGAAGTAGAGAAGAGAATTATGACAGATGCACCGATTGCCCCTGTGGTGCTAGTGATTCTTGACGGTTGGGGAACTAGCGACAGAGAAGCGGCAAACGCGATCGCGCTAGGAAATACCCCCGTTATGGATAGCTTACAACAAGTATATCCCCTCACTCAGATCCAAGCATCGGGAAAAGCAGTTGGCTTACCCGCAGGACAAATGGGAAATTCTGAGGTCGGTCATCTCAACCTTGGTGCAGGGCGAGTAGTTCCGCAAGAGTTGGTTCGCATCTCTGATGCGGTAGAAGATGGTTCGCTCTTAGAAAATCCTGTCCTCGTCAACATCTGCCAAAAGGTGAAAAGTAGTGGGGGAAAATTGCACCTGATGGGCTTATGTTCCGAAGGTGGAGTTCATTCCCATATCTCTCATCTTCTTGGGCTACTGAAATTAGCTCAAGCCCAAGGAATTAACGAGGTTTGTATTCACGCCTTTACCGACGGACGAGATACGGATCCCAAGGATGGGATCGCCGCCTTAGAAAAAATCAAAGCCTATACCGAACAAGTGGGTGTCGGAAAAATCGTCACCGTCAGTGGACGCTATTATGCTATGGATCGCGATCGGCGCTGGGATCGAACGGAAAAAGCCTATCGTGTTCTTTGCGAAAGCGACTGTGAAAAGGAAATTTCCCCCACTGAATTGCTTCAAAGCAATTATGAAAAAGAGATTACCGATGAATTTATTCCGCCGACTCGGGTTGCTGCTGGCGGAGTGGAAGCCGACGATGGGGTAATCTTTTTTAACTTCCGTCCCGATCGCGCCCGACAACTCACTGCGGCGTTTGTTAATTCCGACTTTGATGGCTTTGAACGCGAACCAATCCAACCGCTTCACTTTGCCACCTTTACTCAATATGACGCAACCCTCCCGGTCGAAGTGGCGTTTAAGCCACAAAATCTCAAGCATATTCTCGGGGAAGTCATCGCCAATCAAGGGTTAAAACAGTTCCGCACTGCAGAAACGGAAAAATATCCCCATGTTACCTATTTCTTTAACGGGGGAGAGGAACAGCCCTTTTCTGGAGAAGATCGGACACTGATTAATAGTCCCTTGGTTTCCACCTATGATCAAGCCCCAGAAATGTCAGCCCAGAAAGTAACCGATGTCGCCTGTCACGCGATCGAAAAAGGGGTTTATTCTCTAGTGGTCATTAACTATGCCAATCCTGATATGGTGGGTCATACGGGAAATTTAGACGCAGCTATTACCGCCGTTGAAACAGTCGATACTTGTTTAGGGCAACTCCTAGAAAGTATTAGTAAAATGGGAGGAACGGCTCTTATTACTGCCGATCATGGTAACTCCGAATATATGGCCGACGCTGACGGTAATCCTTGGACCGCCCACACCACCAACCCTGTTCCCTTTCTCCTAGTAGAAGGGGAAAAACGGAAAATTCAAGGGCATGGTGGGGAAGTACAATTACGAGAAGAGGGTTGTCTAGCTGATATTGCACCGACAATTTTAGAAATTCTCAAAATTCCTCAGCCTGAGGAAATGACTGGACAATCGCTCATTGTAACCAGCAATATTCAAGTCAAGCCCAATCGTACGCCAGTGGATGTTTCCTTGTAGGCTTCGTGTAAACCTCTATATTTCACTTGAGAAAATGACTGTTACTCAACTTGTAGAAATTATTTCCGTTGCTTCAGCTATTTTATTAATTGTTCTTGTCCTACTACACTCTCCGAAAGGTGATGGCTTAGGAGGATTAAGTGGTCAAGCAGAACTCTTTACCAGCACCAAGAGTGCAGAGAAAAACCTTAATCGGATTACTTGGGGATTAGGGTTAGTTTTTATTAGCAGTACCATTGTTTTAAGTGCTGGCTGGCTTTGACCAACCATAGCAG
>JBKHER010000005.1:0-22774 GCA_046540715.1 Halothece sp. | reverse complement strand
TGCTTTACCCATCCAAGTTTATGTTTCTTGATTAGAAACTTCAGGATCAGCAATTAGGGCTAACTCCACCCAGTCGGCTTCAGGTTGGGTGAGATGAGCGCGAATATTGGGCCCAAAGAAGCGCTCAATTTTAGTTTTTTGTTCTTGCCACCGTTCCCAAGGGACAAGGGAGGATTCAAATTCTAAAACTAAGGCATAAGACCCGTCAATTTCTTCTTCCCGAAGCCCACTGAGAATTGGTCTTTCTTCATCGGTAGGGCTTAAGCCAAGGCGTTCTAACGATTCTTGAAGGTGAACTTGTTCTCCGTAGCGATAGCGAGTGACATCTTGGCGAATTTGATGTTGAGTGGGAGTGGCTTTCTCCTCCCGTAATTTTGCCACTTCTGGTGGCGTTTTTTGCGTATAGGGGGTCGGCTTCAATTCCGCGGCTTTGAGGGCTAATCCCCCTAAAAAAACAGGGATTCCGTAGAAAAAACCAGCTAAGTTGAGGGTGGCATTCCCCGCCCCATAGGCAATAAAGCCCACAATGGCTAAGGTTCCGCCGACAATCATTCCCCATTTTCCTAATGATATTTTACCGAGCATCTTGACAGTTTGGTAGATTAATCGTGGTTAACAATGTTAGACTTGGGTACGTTGGTTTGATCTCCCAAGGGGGTAGCAAGTTTGCTCCCTTAAATTGGAAAGTTTGCATTAGAGGCAAAAAGAGGCGTGAAAAACTTCTCTAAAAACCTGCTTCACTAAAGAGTTTACCAGTAAAACCGAAAGAATAGTTGAAAACTATGGATAAACAAACGCTGATTGAACGCATCCGCACAATTGAGAGTAAGCGCGAGGTCTTACTGGAGTTATTAGAACAGCCCAGTTTAGGCACATTACGCTTAGATGTTAACCAAGCCCTAGAAGAATTAGATGATTTAATCGAAGAGTTTAAGAAAACGTTTCCGGAAGCACAACAAGTTTAAATTAAGTTATTTGTTATTTGTTATTTGTTATTAGGCATTGGTTTACAAAAGACAAACAACAAATAATAACTGGTAACTGATCGCTATATAGCCCTACTAAATGAATTGTAAACTATCCCCCCTTCGCCCCCCTTTGAAAGGGGGGAAACAAGCTAAAAACGGTGAATCAAGTTTTTACAAATGAATTAGAACTGCTATATTGTTCTTAACTGCTCGCGCTTTTTTTCTGTCAGCCCCAAGTAAGAAAATACGGCTTCTGCTGGCATCGGTTTGGCAAAAAAATAACCCTGTCCATATTCACAACCCAATTCTCTTAACGTTTCTAAATGGGAATTTATCTCAATTCCTTCGGCAGTAATTGTCATCCCCAAAACTTGCCCTAAATAAACGATCGCGCGGATAATTTCCACATTCTGTTCTCCTGTGTCTAAAAGATTTACAAATGCGCGATCGATTTTGAGCGTATCTACGGGAAACTGTTGTAGATAACTGAGAGAGGAATAACCGGTGCCAAAGTCATCAATGCTCAATTGAATGCCGCGCGATCGAAATGCTGTTAAAAGATTGACCGTTGTATCAGGATTATCCATCACAACACTTTCGGTAATTTCTAATTTTAAACAAGTGGGATCAATTTGAGTTTGGTTTAAAACCCAGTCAATATCTGCAAGAAGATTCGGGTTGGTAAACTGAACGGCTGATAAATTGACACTCATCGTTAAATCAGAAAAGCCATAATCTTGTAATGTTTTTAAATGAGTACAGGCTTTTTCTAAGACAATCATTCCTACAGGAATAATTAATCCCGTTTCTTCTAAACAAGGAATAAACTCTCCCGGAGAAATTAAACCTTCTTGGGGATGTTGCCAACGAATTAGAGCCTCCAAGCCACTAACCCGATGGTGCTTAAGATCAATAATGGGCTGATAGTAAACTAAAAACTCATCGTTTCTGATACCATGGCGCAAATCTCTTACCAATTGTAATTTTCTTCCTGTAGCTTGGAACATTTCCTCTTGAAAAAACAGCGATTGCCCTTTTCCTTGCTTTTTTGCCCAATACAAAGCAGTTCGAGCTTGACGCAAAGCTAAAATGGCTGATGTATTATAAGTATTGCAATCAACAATCCCCATAGAGATACTGACATAAATTTCTTGATCCTCCACCAAAAACGGATTGGTAAAACTGTCAAAAATAATATCACGTAGTCTTTCCACTTTTGATTTTGTTTCTATATTTCGGGCTAATATACAAAAATTATCTTCTTCTAAATGTGCTAAAACATCATTAGCTCCTAAACAATAGGTAACGCGATCGCGAATTGCTAATAACAAAGCATCTCCTACTTCATAGCCAAAGCAATTATTAATTACCTGAAATTCATTACAATCAAAACAAAGTAACGCAAAGTTTTTCTTATCATTTAATTGTTGGCGGATAGTTTGTAATAAGTAACCGCGACTCGGTAAACCAGTCATAGCATGAAAATAAATCATGTTTTCAATTTGACGAGTTCGGTCTTGCACTTGAGTTTTTAAATCAATTTGACATTGTTTTTGCTCTGTAATATCGCGATAGACCCATAAATGACCTTGACAAGAACCATCAATGATAATGGGAGCATAATCTCTTGCTAAAAAGCGACCATCTCGAAGAGTCCACTCCTCATTATTAATAGGAGACTGATTACTTAAAAGCTCTTGATTTCTTTGCCTAAATTGTTCTGCCTTGTTAAAAGATTTTTCGTAAACTTCCTCTAGTTCTGGGTAACTCCAACCAATTAAATCATCAGGAGACTTGTTCACAAAGAAAAAATTACAAAACTCTTGATTGACCAAAATAATATTCCAATGCTTATCTTGGACTAAAACCCCACTTTTCAAGGTTGTCACTAAGGTTTTAAGTTGCGTATTAACCACTTGTAACTGTTTTTCCGCTTGTCGAGTAGGCGTGATATCAATTCCTACCGTTACCACAGATTGACCCTGATCATATTTTTGAGCAATAATAAGAAAATGTTTCTCCACCCCTTGTATATTGACATCAGTAAAATTTTGAATGCTTGATTGGGTGGAATCTTGAATAAAATCTCTAATAAAATCAGTAAATTCCTGACTATTATCAGTAAAGCCTAAGGGTTGCCCCACAAATGCCTCTGGGCTAAGATTAAAGGCTTGGGCTAACCGTTGATTCACCCCCCGATAACGCAAATCATTTCCCAACCAAGAGACAAACCCAGGCACTGCATCAATCATGGCTTGTAACTGTTCATTAAGTTGGGCTAAAGCTGATTCGGCTTCTCGATTGGCTAATAACAGTCGTAATTGATCTTTTTGCATCTTCACTTCCAACAGAGAAGCAACCCGAACTTGTAGCTCTAAATCACAAAAAGGAGTCGTAATAAAGTCATCCATTCCCGCTTGCTGACAGGGGGCTAAATATTGGGATTCTCCTTGGGCTGCGACCATTAGAATGGGAAGATGTTGCCAATTGGAATGGGCTTTAATTTCACCACAAAGGCTAATTCCCCCCTGCATCATAGCATTAATAATGATTAAATCTAAATGATTAGCGTTTAATTTCTGTCGAGCTTGATCAAGAGTCGTTGCATAATAGAACAGATAGCCTTGATGGCTTAAAGCGATTTCAATACCATCGAAGTCATGGGGACGGTTATTGACAACTAGAATAGAGCTAGGTTGAGTTTCGGATGGTTTCATGGGAATGATTATTTTTTCGCTTATAGTAAAAAATCCTTTTGAATATGCTAACAATTTTTAAGTGTTATATTTTTTACAGTTCAGAGTAATTTCTAAGTAATTTCTCTGATTCATTAATTCAGTATTATTGATGATTGCTTCTTGGATTAAAAATCTGCGCTTACGCCCGGCTGATCAACGGTATGCTCTGTTAGAAGCCTGTTTAATTGGGGTCATTTCCGCCTTAGCTGCCTTAACCCTCAAACAAGGAATTGGTTGGCTCGGAGGCTATCGGGTTTATGGGGCTTATGAATACGGTTGGTTTATCCTTCCCCTGACGGGTTTTTTCTTTGGGGGGTTAACTGGACTGTTATTACAATGGGTTTCCCCAGAAGCGACGGGCGGCGGGATTCCACAAGTCAAAATGGTGCTAGCCCAGTTACCAGTGTCTCTTTCTATCCGTTCGGCATTGGTAAAAATGTTAGGGACAATTTTTGTTTTAGGAGCGGGGTTTACCCTCGGAAGACGGGGGCCAACGGTGTATATTGGAGCCGCCTTAGCCGCGCAGTTAAGTGTTTGGTTTCCCACTTCCCCTCAACATCGTCGCCAGATGATTGCCGCTGGGGC
This sequence comes from Halothece sp., assembly GCA_046540715.1. GTDB lineage: Bacteria > Cyanobacteriota > Cyanobacteriia > Cyanobacteriales > Rubidibacteraceae > Halothece. The sequence goes on along the minus strand of JBKHER010000005.1, from coordinate 18,483 downwards.
AGCAGCGGGATTAGCGGCGGGATTTAATACACCCATTGCGGGGATTGTTTTTGTGGTCGAAGAGTTAATGCGAGATATTTCGGGGTTTACTCTAGAAACTGCCATTCTCGCGTCTTTTACTGGTGCTGTGGTCTCACGTTTATTAGCTCCAAGTGAGATCATGCTTCCCAGTTTAGTCTCAGAAAAGGGATGGGAAGTGAGTTTTGTTCCCGAGGAAATTCCGTTTTTTTTATTACTGGGAATTAGTACAGGTTTATTGGGAATTTTATTTAATCGGGGAATTTTATTGAGTCTCAACTTTTATCAAAATCTAAAATGGTTCTTGCCCTTAAAAATTGCCATAGCGGGTTTAATCTCTGGTTCGATTGTTGCTATGCTACCAGATTTTTTTCGGGATAATGCGGGCTTAAGAGATTTTTTAATTACAGGAGAAGGAGGCTGGCAAATTACCGCGATCGCGCTGGTTGCCTATTTCTTTCTAACTTTAATTGCTTATGGTTCAGGCATTCCTGGAGGATTATTTTCACCAGCACTGGTTTTGGGGTCAGCACTAGGCTATCTCATTGGCGTAGCAGAAGTTTCTCTCTTTGGCTTTGGTACCGAAAATACCTATGCTTTAGCAGGAATGGGGGCGATGTTTACTGCGGTTGTCCGAGTCCCCGTTACTGCCATTATCATTATTTTTGAGCTAACTGCTAACTTTGAATTAGTCCTTCCCCTAATGATTAGTTGTGCTACGGCTTATGTGGTGGGAGAAGCCCTTTCCAGTGGCTCGCTTTATCAACAGTTATTAGCGGCAAAAGGGATTCATTTAAAAGAAGAAAGCAATGTTGATCCGATATTGGCTCAGATCACGGCTAAGAGCGTCATGAGTTTTCCTGTAGAAACCCTTTCTGCGGATTTAACTTTAGATGAAGCCTGTCAGATTTTTTCTCGCTCTAAACATCATGGATTTCCAATTGTAGAGCAAGGGAAGTTAGTGGGCCTAATGAGTGAAAATGATTTAGAGCAATATATGGGAAGGAGAATTTCGCGGGAGTCAACTCTTAAAGAAATGATGATTTCGCGCCCTGTCACCGTCAGTCCGCTAGCTCCCTTACAAGAAGTTCTTTACCTTCTCAATCGCTATCAACTCTCTCATCTTCCCGTCACCAAAAACCAAAGATTACTCGGGATTATTACCCGTAGTGATATTATTCGTGCTGAACTCGAAGCGTTAAACAACAATGGCAATGGTAAAACTTCGGCTCTAGAACAGCGTTTAGTTAGTGAACCTTCTTATGTCATTTATCAAACGCGATCGCCGGCAGTAGGAAAAGGACGAATTTTGCTCCCTCTAGCTAACCCTGATTCTGTTGTTATTTTGACCGCTATTACTCGCTCTTTTGCTAAATTTCGACAAGGAGAATTAGAATTACTAAACCTGATTAAAGTCTCTCGTAAGATTCCTCCCCATCAGGTGTGGGTGAATCCCATGCCGGGGAGGGAGTTATTACAAAAAGCAGAAGCCCTTGTGCAACAAGAAGATATCCCTGTTCATACTCAACTGAGAACGACTCATAATCTTAGTGAGGCGATTTTAGAAGTCATTGAAGAACGGAAAATTTCCTTACTGGTGATGGGTTGGAAGGGAACTAAAAATGTCATTACCGGCCGGCTGTTTGGTAATCTTGCAGAAAAAATTGTCCGACGCGCCCCTTGTGATGTGGTTTTTATTAAACCGAAAGCAGAAGCCAAACTCACTGATTTATCAGCATCGCAACGTTGGCTAATTCCCATCGCCTTTCAAGAAGGAAAAGCAGACAAACTCTTAGCGTTACTTCCTCAATTAAGTGCTTTTGCTCATGCTCCCGAGTTTATTCTCTGTATCGTGGATCAATCTCAGCCGATTCCTGAAATAACATCGAAATGGAGTAAAAAATTACAAGTCCCTGTCCAAAGTATTCCGATTTCTGCTCAGTCTAGAGAAAATGGCGTTTTACAATTAGCAAGAGAGCAAGAGTGTGATGTGATTGTTTTAGTGACCACCTTAAAACGCGCTTCTCGTTCTTTAACCCTCGAACCAACTTTTGAAAATAATTTACCTGCGATGATTGCAAAACGCTTTCAGGGGACAGTCATTTTAGTGCGTCCCGCTTGATTTGTCCTTTGTAAATCAGTGACCAGTGAACCAATAACGAATAACAAATCAGTGTGTAATAATAGCTTTCAGAATTGATATTTTAAATGATTATGTCAGAAGCTATCCCGACCATTGAATTTTTTGAAGGTCTCCCAGAAGAAGTGAGTGATGTTCGCTTACGGAAAGAAAAATCAACTGGAATGCGAAATGTCTTGATGATTTTTGAACAATTAGAGGCTTTAGAACAGTTTAATAGTTTTCGGCAGAGATTTTCTAAAGCCATGAATTTAACTGATTCAGAAGGGACAATCTCGGTAGAGCCAGATTCATTACGCTTTATTTATGGGGGGCCAGAAGGCGATGAATTACAGCGAGTGGAATGTTCCTTTGTCATTGAACAACAAGACCATTGGGAACGATTTATGCGTTTTATGGAACGTTATGCTGACGCGAATGAAATGGGCTATCAGGAGAAGGGAAATTAAAAAGGGGCGACCAGATAAGCTAAAACAGCAATCATGATCCCAAGAATTACCCCCACAATTACCTGTAGCGGTGTATGTCCTAAGAGTTCTTTTAATTTTTCCTCATTAAATTCTTGTTTTTCGTGGAATAATTCATCCACCATTTGATTGAGAAGTCGTGCTTGTTTTCCGGCCGCTTGTCGGACTCCTGCGGCATCATACATCACAATAATGGCAAAGAGGAGCGCGATCGCGAAACTGGTACTATCCCATCCTTCTTTAATTCCTACCCCGGTCGCTAAAGAAGCCACTAACGCCGAATGAGCGCTAGGCATTCCCCCAGTGGTAAACAGCGATCGCGCATCAAACTTTCCCTCACGAATTAACTCAATCACCAATTTCAGCCCTTGCGCCAACAAACAAGCAATCAAAGACACCCAGAGGAGATCATTATCAAGAATACTCGAAACATCTTGCATCATTAGTTTTTACGATTCGCAATAAACTGTGCTAGAGCTTGTAAAGGAATCCCAGCGTCACCATAGGGAGAAATTTCAGCGATCGCCGCCTCAATCAACTCATCTGCTTTTGCTTTCGAGGCTTCTAACCCTAACAAGCGAGGATAAGTCGCTTTATCAGCGGCCAAATCCTTGCCAGCGGTCTTTCCTAACTCTTCCTGTGTTGCCGTAATATCGAGAATATCATCAATAATCTGGAAAGCCAAACCAATGTTATAAGCATAACGAGAAAGCCCTCCTAACTCCTCCTCTTTTGCACCGCCTAACAACGCCCCACTAACAACACAAGTCTCTAATAAAGCTCCCGTTTTATGGGTATGAATATATTGCAACGTCTCCAAACTAATCTCAGGATTATTTTCCGAGGCTAAATCAACCACTTGACCTCCTACTAAGCCGGCTGCCCCAACGGTATGCCCCAATTTCGCAATGACCTTGAGAACCGCATTGGGATCAACGTCTCTGGTATAAGCCGCAATATACTCAAAAGCATAGGAAAGCAACCCATCCCCGGCAAGAATAGCAATATCTTCCCCAAATTTCTTATGATTCGTCAACTGTCCGCGCCGATAATCATCATTATCCATCGCTGGTAAATCATCATGAATCAGTGACATTGTGTGAACCATCTCCAAAGCACAAGCAGTGGGCATCGCCATTTCCATGCTTCCCCCCACCAACTCACAACTGGCCAAACAGAGAATCGGGCGTAATCGTTTTCCTCCTGCTAAAAGGGAATAGCGCATTGCCTCGTAGATCGTGGCCGGTTCTCCCATTGTCAGAGACTGATCGAGCGCCTTTTCGACAATCGCTTTTCTCGCTTGGAGATAGGCCTCTAAATCAAAAGTTAGGTTTTGTGGACAAGCAGAATGATTAGTCATTGAGTTCCCTTCTTAATATGCGGTTAGTTGGGTCGAGATTGCAGAGTTAAGTCAGAGCTTTGATCTTCTATTTTACGGTCAACGGCTCATTCATTAAAAAAACGATTTTCAAAACTGCGAACCGTATTTTCTAACAACATAGTGACGGTCATGGGTCCCACACCGCCCGGAACTGGCGTAATATAACTTGCTTTTTCCGCAACTCCGGCATAATCGACATCACCAATGAGCCGTTTTTTCCCATTGTCATCCTCAATGCGATTCATGCCAATATCAATCACCACCGCCTTCGGTTTCACCATATCTGGGGTAATGAGATTAGCTTGTCCCACCGCCACACATAAAATATCAGCTTGTTGACTCAACCCCTGTAAATCTGCTTGCGGGGTTTTCCCATGAGCCATAGTTACTGTCGCATTCGCCGCTAAGAGCATTAAAGCAAGGGGTTTGCCCACGAGAATACTGCGCCCAATGACCAAAGCCCTTTTACCTGTGAGCGTCAAATTATAGGTTTCTAATAACCGCATCACCCCGGCTGGCGTACAACTTTTTAAGCCTTTTTCGCCACGCACTAATTGTCCTAAATTTGTCGGGTGTAAGCCATCCACATCCTTTTCAGGGGCAATTTTATAAAGGGCTTGAATGGCATCGAGATGATCAGGAAGCGGCAGTTGAACTAAAATGCCATCGACGCGAGAATCTTGATTGAGGGCAGTTATCTTGGCTTCTAGTTCCTCTTGGGTAGTGCTACTCGGAAAATGTTGACCAAAGGAACTAATGCCAACTTTCTCACAGGCTTTCTCTTTATTGCGGACATAAACGGCACTGGCGGGGTCATCTCCTACCATTAAAACAGCCAACCCAGGCGGTCTTTCTGCTTGAGGCTGGAGGGTTTCCACGCGCTGTTTGAGTTCCCCTTGAATTTTTTGGGCAAGGGCTTTTCCATCTAATTTTTGGGCGATTGGAGCATTCATTGCAAAATTTCTGAAATATCGGGATACTCTATGTTAGTGTCTCAGATTTTGTCCGTTTAAGGAAAGCGCAATGGGACGATAAAATGAAATGCTGATTAAGATAACCCAAGGATAATCCCATGATTTCAACTAATGATTTTAGAACTGGCATGACCATTGAATTAGATGGAACCGTCTGGCGGGTGGTGGAATTCCTCCATGTTAAGCCAGGGAAGGGATCTGCTTTTGTCCGCACCAAGCTAAAAAATGTGCAAACGGGCAATATTGCCGAGAGAACCTTTCGAGCGGGAGAAACGGTTCCTCAAGCAGTGTTAGAAAAACGAACCATGCAACATACCTATAAAGAGGGGGATGATTTGATATTTATGGATATGGAGTCTTTTGAAGAAGTGCGGATTCCCCCAGACATCATCGGCGATCGCGCTAAATATATTAATGAAGGGATGGAAGTGGGAACCGTTTACTGGGAAGGCACTATTCTCGAAGTAGAAATTCCCAATACCGTCACCCTAGAAGTCACCGAAACGGATCCTGGAGTCAAAGGAGACACCGCCACTGGTGGGAGTAAACCCGCGACCGTCGAAACTGGCGCACAGGTGATGGTTCCCCTATTTATTTCCATCGGCGAACGCATAAAAATTGACACTCGTAACGACACTTATATCGGTCGGGGTGAATAATGAAGCAAAATTTGTTTCCTGTTAACTCTCTTGGGAAAATAAGATGAAAACTGTTGAATAGGATATATAACTGGTGTCAATCGACTTTAACGAGATTCGTGAACTTCTAAACGCCATTTCTCAGGCAGATATTGCCGAATTTAGCCTCAAAAGCGATCAGTTCGAGTTAACTGTTCGCAAGGGGCCAGTGAGTGCGCCTTCGGAAACGCAACCTCCCCCCCAACAACCGACTCAAGCCCCGGTCAGTGCACCGTCATCTTCTGCGGAAGAATCAACGCCTCCTCCCACGGCCGATAAAAGCCAGTGGGAAGCGATTACCTCCCCAATTGTGGGAACATTTTATGAAGCTCCTGCCCCAGGAGAACCGCCTTTTGTGAAAGTGGGCGATCACATTCAGGTCAATCAAACGGTTTGCATTGTAGAAGCCATGAAAATTATGAATGAAATAGAAGCAGAAGTGTCGGGAGAGGTGATGGAAATTGCCGTTGAAAATGGTGAACCCGTAGAATTCGGTCAGCCTCTTATACGAGTCAAGCCCGATTAATTATCAAGGGGATAATTAGCCTTAAATTCTTCTCGGGTTAGGGGTTGAGGAACCTCAAGTCCTTCTCCCCCTAAGTATTCTAGAGGTTCTCCTTCTACGTTTAACCACACTTTTACATCAGGATCAAAACTGGTAGCAGTATAAACAACTTGCCCTAAACGACCAATCATGGAAGCACTACCACCGCCAAACATAAAGTCTTCTGATAAGTCAATATGAACGCCATCTTCCCGAACCCTGACCTCACGCAGTTCTGTGCTCGGGGGAATGGTGCTGGCATAATCAGGGTTATCAACCCCCTGCATCAGAGTGGCAAAAGCCTCTTCTAGAGCCACTTCTGGATCACTGGTCTCTTCTAGAGGGATAGATTGACCCACTAACTCTTCTCTCGTTTCAGTTACTTCCAACCAATAAACTTGCACTTCTACTTCTTCAGAAGCAGTGGGGTCTTCTTCATCTGGTTGCTCACCTTGTCTGAGTTGTTCAGGAACCCAAGGAGGAGCTTCCCCACTTCTGATGGTTGTCCAAGCCCACCACGCACCTAAACCGCCAGCGACAATAAGGACACTGGAAAGACCAACAATAAATCCTGTTGAAAACTTATAACCTTTTTTTTGCTCTTGCATAATCACCTTTTAGACGATGGGTCATTTATTACGGAGGGAGAAGAAAAGGAACTCTCCGACGCTGTCTCATTTTTAATCTGGACAAACGCTGCTAATTTTACCTCATCTTCTTCTATGTTTAATTGTAAAAGCCTTGCTAAGATGTTTGGTTCTTCTAACGCCTCAAGATTTAAGCGTTGGCTAATTCGTTGGGTAACTGCGGTAACTAACTCTGGGGGAAAGGGTCGGTTATTAACCGTCAGTTTGGGGTTCAAAAATTGTGGTTGTTTGCCCTGTCTCGTGGCAATTGCTGATTCTAGCCGAAGATTAAAGGTGGCTGTTTCCTCACTTCTCTCGGAACTAGAAACACGAGTCTTAAAAGTAAAGGCAAACCGATTATTTTCTAGAAATTCTAAATTTGAGCTTAATAATTCGTAATTTTGATTGCGACCACTGGGAAATTGATTAGCTGCACGTTGGATAATTTCCTCTAACTGGGCTTGAACGGCTTCAGAGTTGAAAAACTGATTGAGGTCATCTTCCCTAAGACTGATTTGGAGGGCAATCTGCAATGGTTCTTCTAGCGTCCCTCGAAACCCTTGCAAACCCTCAATCTCCCCTTGTCGCAAACGATTAAAGTCGAGGGCGATGGGATCTGTTTCTAAAGCTAAGGTGCTGAGGTTTAAGTTTTGGGAAAGCCTAACTCCCTCGCCCGCAAGACGAATCCGTTGGATTTTTCCTTGTAGCAGTTGATGACTGGGAGTATTATCAATCCGAACTTTTAAGGTTTCTACCTCGTTAACTTGTTCCCGAAAGGCAGCTTCGATGCGTTGATCGACAATGAAACCCAAGGGCGAAACCCCACCGATCAGACTAGCCAGTAAAATTGAGAGAAATTCCATTATTGATAATCAGGTTGTTGGGAGTGATAGTCCTGTTTCTTGGCAACTTCAGAAGTGGAAGATTGACTGGTTTGGGCAAGATAGATCCCAGTTAGCACGACAGCAAAACCAAGCCAAGTGGTGATACTGAGAGCTTCTAAGAAGATAAACCATGCTAAAACGGCACTGATCACAGGTTCTAGGAGTAAAAAGATGGAGACAAAACTAGAGGAAAAAACATTCATGCTTTCAGCGATTAAGCGTTGACCTAAGCCTTCGCTAATGATTCCTAAACCGATGACGGCTAAAATCGCCACTTGGGTGGTGGGAAATATCTGTTCACCGGTAAATAGCATAATCAGAAGTAAGATAACACTTCCTGTGGCGCAACGCCAGAGGAGGATAGTTGTTCCTGAAAAGCGCGATCGCAGCTGTTCGACAATTAAAAAGTAAGTTCCTAAAAAGACGGCGGATAAAATGGCATAAATATCCCCCATAAAAGATCCTTCTCCCATTCCTGCTAAGTCTTCTAAACCGAGGGTAATTGCACCCGTAACGGCAATTGCCATGCCAATGAGAAATTTGGAGTCAAATTTTTTACCGAGGAACATCCAACTACCAAGAGTGGTAAAAATGGGCGTAAGATTATTGAGGAGCATACTTTTGGCAACGGTAGTATATTGTAGAGAAATTGCCCATAACACAAGGGAGATCGTGGCAACTGTTCCCACTGATCCTAATAACCACCATTGTTTTCCGGTAATGGGGGTGTCTTCCTCTTCTTTTTGCGGAGAAAATCTCCGACTCAGAAATTGCCAACTCCCGAAGGAAATGAAAAAGATAAAAAGACGGTTAAAAACGGTTGCATTTGCGCTTACTTCGGTTTCACTTAAGCGGATAAAAATGGGGGCAAAGGAAATGCAAAGTAAGGCAAAACAGAGGGTGAGTAAAGCAAAGAGAAAGGGACGACTAATTTTTTCTTTTGGAATTAATTGTTCTTTTTCTGGCATGGTTATTCGTTTAATTGGTTAGTTAGGGTTAGCTCTCAGCACCCCTAGCTATCCTCTATGAGTCTAGGAACAGTAAACAGTGTAATTGATGACAAATTAGCGCGATCGTCCTTGCAGGAGATTTTTTGATCCCATTTGGTGAAAAGTCATGTTATACCAATTTAAAAAAGTCAGGTTACAGTAGATTCCCCCAAACCCCCGCTAGTTTGGCGGGGGAAGGAGGGATCGTTGTCTAGCGCCAATTATTCAAAATGGTATTATAATGTTTCGGGATCAATTCCCATTTCTCTCAGTTTGGTAGCAAATTTCATTTTTTCTGTTTGCGCTTGTTGGGCTTCTTGTTGGGCTTGTTGGACTTCTTGTTTTGCCTGTTGGGCTTCCGCTTGGGCTTGTTGGGCTTCTTGTTTTGCCTGTTGGGCTTCCGCTTGGGCTTGCTGGGCGATTTCGCCTCTTGTGGGTAAGATATTTCCCTCGGCATCAGCCCACCGCAACCAAGTCGTAGTTACGCCTTCATTATCTCCTTCCCATCGTGTCAGATACAGTTGCATTCCTTGAGAGAAATAGCCTTTTTCTTCCCAAATAATCGGCTGATAAGTTTTGCCAACTAACCGAAAGCCAACGAAGTCTTCTGGGGCAAAGGGATCATACCAAAAGTATTCGGGGACTCGCATTTGATTTTGATAAATGTCTTTTTTGAGGGTTTTATCCTCGTTGGCGGTGCTTTTAGAAAGGAGTTCAATGACTAGATCAGGTGCTTTTCCTTCTTCCCAAACCACCCAACTTTTTCGTTCGGTTTTGGGAACATCTAAAACGGCAAAAAAATCTGGCCCCCGAAAGTCTTGATTTTTTAATTGAGCGGCACTGTAATAGATAAACATATTGCCACTGACATAGCCATTATCTCGCTTTTCTAACCAGGGATAGAGGCTATGAATAAGTAAATCCATCTGCATTTTGTGTCGTTGAGTTTCCATAGGGATGCCATCGTCACAGGGGAGTTCATCTTGAGTGGGTAGGGTAATTGAGTAAGTAGCAGTCATAGTTCAGTTAAGCTCAAATTAACTCGCTAATTTTAGTTTGATCTTAGCTTATGGGTTACTGCTTAAAATGATGATTCCAATCAAACAAAATAAAATTCCAATGAGTTTAGTTACGGTGATGGTTTCTTGAAGAAAAATAAAGGCTAAAATAGCTGTAATTATCGGGTATAAGCTGGTAATAACAACGACTTTGGAAGCCTCTCCTTGCGCGATCGCGTTAAAAAAGAAAAAGGCCCCTAAACTGGTAAATATTCCCACTAAAATCCCTAAATAAGTCCAGCCATTATCCCACTGAAAGGAAAAAGAATTACGATAGGTCAAGATATAAATTGGAATTCCCAATGCTGACCCTAATAAGGAATAAATAAGCATACTAGGGGCATTAAGTTCGGCACTAATAAATTTAGAGAGAAATCCCCAAACGCCATAAATTAATAAGCAAATGAGACTGAAAAATAACCAAGACATTCAAATATTACAGAGTTAATTAATAAAAACCCCCTCCCAATAAGAGAGAGGGGAAAAGAAGATTTTACCAATTAAGAGAAATTAGTAAGTCGCGGTGACCGCAAGATTTTCGGGGATGACATTCCGCAAACGTTGACCATAGAAGTTTAAGGCATTACCGCCGAGTAATTTTCCGAGGTAATCGCGATCGTAGTCAGCAATGGTTGCGGCTTCAGTAACACAATTTTTTAATACCCCATCCCAGTGACCATAATCTCCTGAGAAGCAAGCAATATTTTTACCCATTTCGCCCATTGCTTGAGGGAGATAAGAAGGCGCAGGATCATCGGATTCAAAGGAGGCAAAAATTTGTCCCCGTTTGAAATAATCGAGGGGATCGCGGTGTTTTAGGTGATAATGTTCATACAGACTGTCATCCTCAATTTTAGTGGGATCACTCTGCTTATTCCACAATAGATCAAACAAGTTTCGCGCTTGAGAAATAATATTCACATTATTTTCGCCACCGCGTTCTTGGATCATTAACTTGGTAAAGTCCATTAAAGAGGGGCGATAGGGGTTTTGGGGATCAAAGTCACGAATCCGCTTTTCCCAATGTTCATGAAAAGCATGAGCGAGATCAGGAATCCAACCACAACCTCCCTCTAAGAAACCAACCCGTAGTGTTGGGAACTCCTCAAAGGCCCCATCAAAAATCATACGGGCTAGGGCGTGTTGTTGCTGGTTGCGTTGAACAAAGATATGACCGAGAACAAAGGTTTCCATATGATCGGCGAGTCCGCCCACCATATCAGAACCGGGGCCACCGTGAATTCCTAAGCCAATATCCAGATCAACGGCAGCCTGGAGGATGGGACGGAAATCAGGGTGAGAAATTGATTTACAAGTGCGAATCTCAGGGAAGGCGTCCGGGGCTTTGGGATGAGGAACTGGGAGATTGGGCGCAACTGCAACGGAAATCATGCCCAATTCATTCACGCAACGGTACATTTCCTTCACCGCTTCATCCACATCTTGTAAGGAAATCACCCCAATCGGTTGCAGGCGATTATCATACCCCTTACAATCATCCGCCATGTAGTTGTTATAGGCTTGACACAACGCAACGGCCAGGTCTTTATCTAAAATGCTAGAGAAGATCAGGTTAAGCGTCCCGTAGATGGTATGAATGTCAATCCCTTCCTGATCCATGTGTTCGAGACGCAGTTTATTAAACATCGCCCCCAATGTGGTCTCTGGATTTAAGCCGCGAAAAACACCTTTTCCTAATCCTTGAGGTTTCGGGAACATCCGTACAAAATCATTGGTTTTTGTTTGCGGATTCCAATCCACCACTCGCGCCCGTTGATCGCCTAAGCTATCTACCACTAAGCCGATGCGATCGCGATATTCAGGTTCTAAATAATCGCGCATAATGAGCGGATTTTCTAACTTATGGGCATCGGCATCAATGACTAATAAACCGTTATACATTCCCTTTAACTCCTGGTAAAAATGTGCAATTTTGTGGTCTTAATTAGATTGTTGTTTTCTCTGTTGAAATAGCTGTCGTAAGCCAAACCAATTTTCAAACGACCAAGCGATGGAAATTAAAATCGTAATCCCGGGATATTTCTGAAAAGCAGGTTCATTCTTTTCAAAGAAAATGTGTCCGCCAATGGCAAAAACTTGCGTGAAAACGCCACAAACTAACGTCAATCGCCAGTCAACAAACAAACAACCAATTCCGACAAACACAAGGATATTAGTGATGTGGTGTAACGCTTGGTTAATAGGATGCTGATGACCAGCAATAAAGTATGCTTTCGCTTCTTGGAAGTAAGTCAATCTCACTCTCCTTTTCTTAATAACTTCTGAAACTTTAATCTGTGGATAGGAAAGAAAAATTTCAGTTTTTGTAACTCTGATAGTCTAGCTTATTTACCACCATTTGAGCGGAAAATATCCAGACGGCTGAGACAGTTTTTCTCCTGTCACCCAATCCACTAATTGATCAGTCTCAAAAACATGATCCCACCAGTCAATACTTAAACCGAAATTGTCATGCCACATTCCGAATTGATGATGAACATAGTGAACAGGCATTTTTATCCAGAAGCATCGGGGGGGTGGATCATGCTCCTAAGCTCAATTGCCTATTCTAGCTGATAAAACGTGAAATTTTGCGTAATTTTAGATTTTATAAATAATTTGCTTGACTTTTGCTAAATCTCCTTGGAATAAAGCAGTAAATAACGGTTGACTTACTTTCGGCAAGGCTAATAGATTACCAAAAATCAATCGCCAACGTTGCCAGCATAAGTAATTTTTAGGACGGGGATAGACTTGCCAGAAACGACTCACGGAACAAGAAATTTTTTCCTCTTCCAGTGTGGTGATTTCGTGCCACCAGCCAACAGGAATATAAAGCACTTCTCCAGCTTTTAAGATAACCGTCTTTTGAAATTCTTGCGCTTTTTGAAATTGAGGAAATTTTTGCAGATTGACATTTTTAATATCTACGATTTGACTATAGCAAGCTCGCAGTTTTAGACCATGTTTTAAGTGAATCCAAATGGGAAAGGGATAAATATAAGGAGTAGCTTCAGGGGGAAATAAAATGACTTGCTTGCTACCGTAATTTTGGCAGAGAGTTCCATCTAGAATATCATAATGTAAAGACGCAGTATGTCCCCCATGACCCATATACATTCGATAGTCAGTAACAGGTTTTAGATTTAACTGATTGCCTAGTGCTTGTAAAGACTGCGTTTTTGTTAAAGGCGTTCCTTTGAGTGGGGCTTTTGCTAAATAAATATCTTCGCTTTGGGCTTGACCATTATTAATTAGTTTGGCATACTCTTGAAATGACATTTCTTCGACAGGAACGCCACTGCCAATGCTTTGCCATTGTTGCCCCTCTTTTTCATATCGTTTTTTGCCATAGCGACGAAAGAGAAATGTTTGATTGCCAAGAGTTTGAGTTAAATCATCTAAGTTCCAGTGGGCATCTTCATTAAGGAGCCCAGTAATAATTACAGGTTGTCCCGATTTCTGATAAACTTCCGAGAAGGTATCTGCTGATAATTCTGAGATATCCACTTTCGGCACAGTTGTGTTTTCTGTCGTTACCATTGCCTTGTTCCTTGTTTAATCCTAATAGATGATGTCTAATTTTTTATTAACTAGCTTAACCTTAATTTCAGAATATGCCCAAGCTCGATTTCATGAGCAAACGAAACAGCCTTTGCAAGAACAAGAAAAATTCCTAAGGAAAGTGTTAGCAACTCATCAAGATACCATCTTTGGACAAGAATTTGGTTTAGGAGAGATTAAAACCATTGACGAATTTCGATCGCGCCTTCCCATTAAAAACTACGATTATTATGAACCGTATGTTCATCGGATGGCAAAAGGAGAAAACAAGATTTTAACGCGCGATCGCGCCACTTATTTTAGCACAACCAGTGGTTCAACAGGCAAGCAAAAATTAATTCCGGTTACAAAACAATTTCAAAACTCATTAGGTTGGGCAAACTTAATTAGTATCGGGTTTCTGAGTAAAGCCTTAAAAAAACGTGAGAGTCGGCTGAGAAAACTTTTACTAACCAATAGCACTGATGTTTCTGGTTATACCAGTGCTGGCATTCCCTACGGCAGTAGTTCCTCAGGAGTCTTAAAAATGGGCAAATGGATTTACCAACAACTCTTTGCCCATCCCTATGAAACCTTACAAGTAAGTGATAGTTTAGCCCGTCATTATCTCTGTCTTTTATTTGCCCTTCAAAATCAAGAAACTGGCGGAATTGTTGCTAATTTTCCCATGCTAATTCTTCGCACTTGTCAATACCTAGAACAATACAGCGAAGACTTTATTCATGATCTTAAAACGGGGACAATTCCCACTTGGTTAAACCTAGAAAGTAACTTAAGAAATAAACTAGAAGCACAATTTCAAGCTAACCCCAAACGCGCCCAAGAATTACAAGCAATTTTGAGTTCCCAAGGACGTTTAACCCCTCCCAAAGTTTGGCAAAATCTTTCTTTTGTCGCTAGTGCTAGAGGGGGTACATCTAATTTTTATTTGCAACGATTTCCGAAATACCTTGGCGATACTCCCGTCTTTGGGGCAGCTTACGCTTCAGCAGAAGCCACCTATAGCATTTATCCCGATTTAAATATGGATGGCAGTGTCTTAGCCGTGGGAACAGGCTTTTTTGAATTTATCCCCGAATCGCAATGGGAGGCAAGCCATCCTGAAACTTTACTGGCGACAGAAGTAGAAGTGGGAAAAAAATATCGCATTCTTGTTACCAATTACAGTGGCTTTTACCGCTATGATAACGGGGATGTTATCGAAGTCGTGGGATTTTATCATCAAACCCCCTTAATTGTCTTTCGCTATCGTCGCGGTGGCGTGATTTCTTCTACGGTAGAAAAGACAACTGAAGCCCATGTTGTTGCCGTAATGGAAAGGTTACAAGCCGAATTTAATCTAATTCTAGAAGACTTTTGTGTCACGCTTTCTGAAGAAGAAACCCCTGCCCATTATATTCTCAATATTGAGCTTACCTCAGAGCAAGATTTACCCAACTTAAAAAGCTTTTTGCAACGATTTGATGACCTTCTCAAAGAAATTAATCCCCGCTACGGTGCAAAACGCCAAGAGTTAGTTCCCCCACCGCGACTGCATTTACTTGCCTCTGGTAGCTTTAATATTGTCCGTCAACGGCAGCGAGAAAAAGGCGTTCCCGACTCCCAATTAAAGTTCCCGCATCTTAGTGAAGACCGTAGCTTAGTGGCAGGATTAAATGTTATAGAGAAACATAATCTCTAACAAGAGCAATGCTTACTCTCTCTATTATGACTCAGGGATGATTTCTAGAGATGAAAGTGAATATTGAGTATAAGCTACTAAATGATTACTTAACTATATAGTTATAATTGAAAGTGAAAGGTGGATCACATTCCCAAGGAATTAATCCACCCTGTAGCAATCTAATTTTTGGAGGTAAGACAAATGAAAAGCATTCATATCCTCATCAACAGCATTCTAACAATTAGTTTAGTCAGTGTCTCTCAAGTCGCTTTAGCGGGAGAAATCAGTGCTTCTTCTTCAGAGGCGGTTCGCAATGAAATTGAACCCTTTAATTTAGTTCAGCGCGCCTACAGTGGTGATTTTTCCGACGAAGGCATTCCTGGCTTTAATCGGTTGATTACCGCTTGCCAAACTGGAGGCGTTTGCGCTGAAGATTTAGTGAAAACTGCAATTGAGCAAGAACGCTTGCCCCAAGATACCTTAAATAATGAAGAGTATCTGCAAGCAGTGGAATTTCAATTACAAAATCTAGAACAAGAGAGATACCACGATTAACTCATTGGTTTTAGCTAGGTAGCAACCTCAAATCAGTTGTATCCCCCTTTAATTCCCCCAAAGTTGGGAGGAGTTGGGGGGAACCCAAAACAGCAAACATTCCATCACACGCTGTATCTCCACTGATTAACAAACGCTAGATTGGGAGTGCTCTTGTTCCATTGATATCAAATCCGAGAAATTAACCCTGATTTTGGAGTTAGGGAGCGAGACGCTCCCACTACACTTACCAATCGTTTGAGGAGTGCGAGCATCTTGCTCGCTATGCCAATTAATCAAACGGATTTGATATTAGGTAAAATTGGACAATAATCTCACTTAGCGCAACGGAGAAAATTATGGAAGATGCAGTGGTTGATGTTCGTAACCTGAAAATTGAATTTTTCCCCGAAGAACAGCACTTAATTGCAGTTGATGGGATTAATTTTACCATTCCCAAAGGCAAAACCCTTGGTTTAGTAGGAGAATCGGGTTCAGGGAAATCAGTCACTGCTTTAGCATTGATGGGGTTAATTCCCTTTCCGGGGCAAGTTACTGGCGGAGAAATTTACTTCCGTAGCCCTGAAGCTGACGCTACTGTTAATCTCCTTGCTCTTCCTGAAGCGCAAAGACGACAGTATCGGGGTGGAGAGATGGCAATGATTTTCCAAGAACCCATGAGTTCCCTAAATCCAGTTTATAACATTGGGTTTCAGATTACGGAAGCCATTTTACAGCATCAAAGGGTCTCTCCTCAGGAAGCCCGACGACAAGCCATTGCGAGACTGCAAGAGGTCAAGTTAATCCCCTCCGATGAAGACTTAAAAGAAACGGCACTTCTAGAAGATAATACCCTTTCGGAAGTGGCAATCAATCGTCAAATTAATGAGTATAAACGGACATTTCTGGAACGGTATCCCCATCAACTCTCAGGGGGGCAACTGCAACGGGTGATGATCGCGATCGCGATTTCGGGGAATCCTCACCTGTTAATCGCTGACGAACCCACAACCGCCCTTGATGTTACCGTTCAGAAAACCATTTTAGAGCTATTACGAGACTTATCGCGATCGCGAGGAATGTCAATGTTATTTATTACCCATGATTTGGGCGTTGTCGCGGAAATCGCTGATGAAGTCGCGGTAATGTATCAAGGAAAAATTGTGGAGTCTGGAGACATTCGCACCATTTTTACCACGCCCCAACATCCTTATACCAAAGGCTTACTGGCTTGTCGTCCCCGTTTAGATCAAAAAGTTGATTATCTTCCCACCGTTGCTGACTTTATGAAAGCCCAAGAAGAGAACGGGATGCAACCTCAGCCTCAACTTCAAACTTGGGAAGAAGAAACAAGAGAAGAAGAACCTGATCCTTTTTCAGAAGACACTAGCATTAACAGTGCGCCTCTGTTAACGGTACAAAACTTACAGGTAGGATTTCCCATAAAAGGGGTTTTTGGGCAACGGAAGCGATATGCAATGGCGGTTAATGGGGTATCATTTACCGTTTATCGTGGGGAAACCTTAGGCTTAGTGGGAGAATCAGGCTGTGGGAAATCTACCTTAGCCCGAACCATTCTGCGTCTGATTGATCCCCTACAAGGAAAAATTACCTTTAATCGTCAAGAGATTACTGCCTTAAAAGGAAAAAAATTACGGAATCTCCGCCGCCAGATGCAAATTGTCTTCCAGAATCCCTATAATTCCCTTAATCCCCGTCTGACTATTGGGAAAACGATTCTCGAACCCCTCACCATTCATAAACGTTATAAAAATAGTCGTCAACGGAAAGAACGGGTAGCGTATCTTTTAGAAAGAGTAGGCTTAAGCCCTGATGATATTAAACGCTATCCTCATGAGTTTTCTGGCGGACAACGGCAACGAATTTGTGTGGCTCGCGCCCTTGCTCTAAATCCCGAGTTTATCATTTGCGATGAGTCAGTTTCGGCGTTAGATGTGTCAGTGCAAGCCCAGGTTTTAAACTTACTGAAAGAATTACAAGAAGAGTTTGAATTAACCTATATTTTCATTTCCCATGACTTAAGTGTGGTGAAGTTTATCAGCGATCGTGTTATGGTGATGAACAATGGCAAAATTGAAGAAATTGGGAAAGCAGAAACGATTTATAAAACCCCAAGTAGTGATTATACGCGACAACTTATTGATGCCATTCCCAGTATTGAAAAGCAATTTTTAGTCTCCTAAATTATGACGCAAGCCACGCTAAAAACCTTAAAAATCGAAGACATTACCCGAGAAAATTTTGCTCCCTATGGCGAATTAGTTTTACCGTCTCCCGATGGCAAACCCTTTGACGAAACCGATGCCAAATTAGATTTAAGTCTGGGAACGCCGCGCTTTTATATTATGCAGTTAACCCAACGGGGGAAACAATTTCATCAAATTACCCGCCATCAATTATGTACGCAATGTTTAGGCGCGTTAGAAGGAAAAAGTTGGTTAGTAGCCGTCGCCCCTCCGAGTGATAGTTCTAAGCCTGATGTTAGCCAATTAAAAGCCTTTCACATTCCAGGGAACTGTTTTATCAAACTCCATAAAGGAACATGGCACGCGGGGCCGTATTTTGAAGAGGAAATGATTAATTTCTATAATTTAGAACTCAGTGATACCAATGAAGTGGATCATTTTAGTTATGATTTTTTGAGAGAAGAGAATCTCATTTGGGAAATGATATGAAATGGAACTGTGTATGCTACATACCGTAGGCTGTAAGCCGAGCCGTAGGCATCCCCCCTTGCCCCCCTTTGTAAGGGGGGAATTGAAGGGGGTACAACTGATTTAGTAGGGCTATAGTAATTCTATGGGGGAATCGTTGTGTAGCGTCAATTGTTCAACATAGTATAGCAATATGATCTCATTTGTAAAAAGTCCCCCCTAAATCCCCCCTAACCCCCCTTTGTAAGGGGGGAATTGAAGGGGGTACAACTGATTTAGTAGGGCTATA
>JBKHER010000004.1:0-23586 GCA_046540715.1 Halothece sp. | reverse complement strand
TCTACCGAAGATTATATTTTCTGTAGCTTTTGTTACAAAAGAGGGGAAAATCGGGCAAGCTAGAGGTAGAAAAACCTTAACTACTGATTGTTATGACTCGTAATCCCCTCCAATTTTTACATCGTCTTGAATCAGCTTTGCGACGCTTTATCGAGACCGCCGCGCCAACGCTCCCCGCACCGCCAGAGGCTCGTCATTTCCAGTTAAAATTAGGAGATGTGATTTATGATCGAGGTTGGGATGCTCCTTATGAAGTCGTATCTGGTCCATTCAACCGCTTGTATTATTTTCGTTGGCAAGGTCATTTAGTTTCGGCTTGTGCTGATTCACCAGCGACTGTTAACTATTACTTGAAACCTTTGGGAGGAGAACGATTCGTTCGTCTCCAGATGAAGCGATAATGATGATGTCTAAACCCCCAATTATTGGTATTACCACCGAAGGACGAGACGATTGCGCCCGTTTCCGGCTTTATGCTAATTATGCTGATTCCATTCGCCATGCTGAGGGTGTTCCAATTTTACTCCCTCCAGGGGAAACCCACATTGATCGTCTTTTAGACTTGATTGATGGTTTAGTAATCACTGGCGGGGGTGATGTTGATCCGCAACGTTACCTCAGCATTGGACATGCCACGATTAGCGAGGTCGATCGCGAACGGGATGAGTTTGAATTTACCCTCGCGGAGAAAGTGTTAGCCTCTAAAAAGCCAGTTCTAGGGATTTGTCGGGGGATGCAGATCCTGAGTCTTGCTAGTGGTCTTCCCGAGTTAGTCCCGCATCTCCCTGAAACCTATGGTGACACAGTGCTTCATGCTGGAAACAGACATCGCTTTATTCCCCATCAAGTCTCTCTCAACCTAAACAGTCGGCTTTATGACATCATTGGGAAAACGCAATTTACGGTTATGTCTCTACACCATCAAGGAATTGAAGCCACTCCCCCCCATTGGCAAGCCGTCGGTTATAGTGAAGATGGGTTAATCGAGGCAATTGAGCATCAATCACATCCTTGGGCGATCGCGCTGCAGTGGCATCCCGAAATGTCCCCGGCTGACGAGAACCATCAAAAGATTTTTCAAGCATTTGTGCAAGCCGCCGCCGTTCCAGTGATGAGAGAGAACACGGTAGGATGTTAGAGCAAACTTCAGCAATTGATTTAAGATCAGTTAATGCCCAAGCCCCTGCACCTCTTGATTTCAGAAAAGTTGCGCGATCGCATTGAACAAAAAATTTATCAACCCGGAGAACAACTCCCCAGTGAGTCCCAACTGATCCAAGAATTTAACGTCAGTCGAACCACCATTCGCCAAGCAATTGCTAATTTAATCCATCAAGGACTGGTTTTGTCCTATCAAGGAAAAGGGGTTTTCGTTACTGAACAGCGCAAAGTTACTTATTCTCTTTCTAGTTCGGCGGCGATGTTTCTCGCTCAAGATATGGCGAATCAAGGTCTAGAACTGAAGGTTAAAAATCTTACCCTAGAATTGGTGATTCCCCCTCCCACCGTCCAAAATATCCTCCAACTTCCTACTCAATCACCGAAAGCCTATCTACAAAAAAAGTTGCTGATTATTGACGGGTTAGCCGGCGCGATCGACATTACCCATACCTTACCAGAACTCGGCGACGCTTATGGGGAACAGTTCAAAGAAGCAATGACCTTTTCTGTTTTAGAGCAACAAGGAATTATCATTGATCAGGTTTACGCGGTTATTGAATGTACCCATGCCGATGGGGAAATTTCCCAACATTTAGGCGTTCCTCTCGGACATCCTTTAATTGTCTATCGTCACACCGCCTACAGTAAATATGGGACTCCTCTTGTTCATGGGGAAACCATCTCTCGCGCCGATCGATTTTCTTACTCGATCGTCATTTCTCGTTAGTGAGTTCTACAATTGCTAAGGAAATGATGTGGGAAAAATTACAAAAAAGATTATGATGGGAGTCTTCTCAGAACTCCAGATAAAACTTAATCCCGAATCTCAGATGGTGCTTTTAAAATATGAAGCAACGAGAAACGGAGAACCGAGGATGAGTATTTCCCAATTGGTGACTTGGTTGCAGGAACGAACTGCATTAACGATTTTACCTGAAAAGGTCTTAAGCGCGATCGCGCCGTTATTAGAAGAGCGCACGGCGGGGGCGGATCAAACCCTTGTTAAAGCGGAAACCCAACCCCTCGGACTCTACATTCTCCAGTCGGGAAAACTGGAAAGTCAATCTTCTCCCAAATTTACCCCAGAAACGCCGCGAAAACTATCCCCGAATTTAAGTTTACTCCCTGGTAGCATTATTAATCTGCAATCTCTCGTTCTCAATCAGCCGACCCGAGAAACTGTAATTACCCAAAGTGAATGCCACTTTTGGTTTATTAATGCCGCTAAAATGCGAGCAATCCTTACAAAATATCCTGAAATTACCCAAGTTTTTTCCCAACAATTAGCAGAAGAACTAGCACTGGTTTCCTCACAGTTAAACTTTGAACAAGAACGGGCTTATATTTTACGTCCCTACTTAGTCAACAAAGCCAGACGAGGGATTATTGGTAGAAGTCGCTATGCAGTGCGACTGCGACAAAATATTAAACAAGCCTCCGATACCCGAGAATCTGTGTTGATTTTTGGAGAACCTGGGTTAGGAAAAGATAATGCGGCGACGTTAATTCATTTTGGCTCTTCTCAAAGGGGAAAACCCATGATTAAGCTCGATTGTAGCACCCTACAAGCAAGTGGGGCAGAATTATTTGGGCGGGAAAATGGGAAATTTGGCTTACTTGAGGCTTTAGGAGAGGGAACACTGGTCTTAAATAATGTCCAAGAATTAGATGAAGAATTACGTCCCGCGATCGCGCAACTTCTCAAAGATAATACTTATACCCCCGTCTCTCGCGCCGATGAACCACCACCCCCGCCAAAAACCTCCCAAGCTAGAATTATCCTCATTTCGGAAAGAACGGTTCCCGAATTAGATCCCTACGTCGAGAAAACCATTAAAGTCCCCCCCTTACGAGTGAGAAAGGGAGACTTAGAAGATCAAGTGAAATACTATATTAGTTTAATTTGTCGGGGGAAAGGATTAAAAAAACCGCAAATTCCCCAAGAAACGATCCGTCGCCTACAGGCGTATGATTTTCCCAATAATTTAACGGAATTAGAAAATTTAATTCGTCGCGCGATCGTGCAATTACCAGAAGGGCAACCCCTCACCGAAGAAATTGTTTGGCCCTCTTATAACAAGAAAAAGCAACTGCGCTTAAACTTACTCAATATTTCGCCCCGACTGCGACGCTTTCTTCGCAGTGTTTGGTATCCTGACCGTTTTAATTATTGGTTTGTTCTCCCAGTTTTTGCCCTTGTTGTTGCCATTTTATTCTTGGGACCGCAAACTCGTTCTGAAAACTTTGCCCTAAATCTATTTTGGGCGTGGTGGTGGCCCGGGATTCTCATTTCTTTCCCCTTTGTGGGGCGTTTATGGTGTGCCGTGTGTCCCTTTATGATTTATGGGGAATTAACACAAAAAATTTCCCTCTGGCTATTCCCAAGACAATTAAAACGGTGGCCCCGTCAATCTGCCGAACGGTGGGGAGGTTGGTTTTTATTTGGATTATTTGCCCTAATTTTACTGTGGGAGGAACTTTGGCATTTACAAAATACGGCTTATCTCTCTGCTTGTTTACTGCTGCTGATTACCGCCGGTGCAATTATCTTTTCTCTCCTGTTTGAAAGACGGTTTTGGTGCCGCTACTTGTGTCCCATTGGCGGGATGAATGGGATGTTTGCCAAACTTTCTATGACGGAATTACGAGCGCAGCAGGGAACTTGTTCGGCAGAATGTACCACCTATCAATGTTATAAAGGCGGCCCCGAAAAAGGGGAAGGACAAGAAACAATGGGGTGTCCTTTATATTCTCATCCTGCACAGCTAGAGGATAACCGTGATTGTGTGCTTTGCATGACTTGTCTTAAAGCCTGTCCTCATCGTTCCGTAGAGGTCAATTTGCGTCCCCCCGGTATTGAATTATGGACAACTCACAAGCCACGTTCCTATGAAGTGGCAATATTACTGTTGTTACTGGATGTGGTGTTTCTCCATCGTTTACCAGAAATTCAAACCCAATTAGGGCTAAATTTAAACTTAGATAACTTTTGGGTGCATGGAGGAGTTTCAGTAGCAGTATTGAGTTTACCCGCCTTAATCCCAATTCTGGCGCAAGTCATTATGGGCTTCTCCCAAAAACTGACAGCATGGCTAAAACCGAAGACTGTCCAGATTAAACCTCATCCCTTTGTAGAAAGTGCTTATGGCTATTTGCCCTTAGTGTTAGTAGCCAATTTAGCCCATTATCTTGATTTAGGGTTAGGAGAAGGAGGACGCTTACTTCCTGTTATGTTTGCCACTTTTGGCTTCAGTGGGGAAAGTTTACCGATCGCGATCGCGCATCCGGCTGTAATTGATTTCCTACAGGGCGCTAGTTTATTTGTGGGAAGTCTGCTAGCAGTGGTTTTAACCCAAAAAATCCTTCGTCGTTCATTTTGGTCACTGTTACCGCAACATTTAGCAATATTGGTGCTAACCGTTTGTTTTTGGCAGCTAATTGTTTAAAACCGCTAATTATGGGAATTGCCATCTGCCTCTAACAAAAGTTACAATTTGTAAAATAATCTTCAGTTTTTTAAGGAGCTTGTTGCTAAAACAGGAGAAGACCTGAGTATCTTCCCAACTCAAGTTCTTGACTAAGAGATAAAGATGTAAACTTTTTGTAAGCGTTGGTTCTCATTTATAAAAAAGGAGGAGCGTAGTCTATGGGACTACCCTGGTATCGAGTTCACACAGTTGTTTTAAATGATCCAGGACGATTAATTTCTGTCCATTTAATGCATACTGCTTTAGTTGCTGGTTGGGCGGGATCCATGGCGTTATTTGAATTAGCCACCTTTGATCCCAGTGACCCAGTTCTTAACCCCATGTGGCGACAAGGGATGTTTGTGCTGCCCTTTATGACCCGTTTGGGGGTAACGGAATCTTGGGGTGGCTGGAGTGTTACCGGTGAAACCGCCATTGATCCTGGCATTTGGTCTTTTGAAGGAGTCGCGATCGCGCACATTATCCTCTCGGGATTACTCTTTTTAGCCGCCTGCTGGCACTGGGTTTATTGGGATTTAGACTTATTCTACGATCCCCGCACCGGTGAAGCAGCCCTTGACCTACCCAAAATGTTTGGGATTCACCTCTTCTTAGCAGGCTTACTCTGCTTCGGTTTTGGTGCATTTCACCTCACGGGCTTATTTGGCCCAGGGATGTGGGTTTCCGACCCCTACGGCTTGACCGGTCATGTGGAACCGGTTGCCCCAGAATGGGGACCAGAAGGCTTTAACCCCTTTAATGCAGGGGGTGTTGTTGCCCACCACATTGCCGCCGGAATTGTCGGCATTATTGCCGGGATTTTCCACTTAGCCGTGCGTCCACCGCAAAGACTTTATCGTGCATTACGCATGGGGAACATTGAAACGGTTCTCTCTAGCAGTATTGCCGCCGTCTTCTTTGCTGCCTTTGTGGTCGCTGGAACCATGTGGTACGGTAGCGCCACCACGCCCATCGAATTATTTGGTCCCACCCGTTATCAATGGGATCAGGGCTATTTCCAAGAGGAAATTGAACGCCGTGTGGATAGCTACATGGCCGATGGCTATAGCCGCTCTGAAGCCTGGTCAAAAATCCCCGAAAAACTTGCTTTCTATGACTATGTCGGTAATAACCCCTCCAAAGGGGGTTTATTCCGGGTTGGCCCCATGAATCAAGGGGATGGCTTGGCGCAAGCATGGTTAGGACACCCTGTCTTTAAGGATGCTGAAGGTCGCGAACTGAGCGTTCGTCGAATTCCTAACTTCTTTGAAACCTTCCCAGTGGTTTTAGAAGATGAAAATGGCGTAGTGCGTGCGGATATTCCCTTCCGTCGTGCTGAGTCTAAATACAGTATTGAGCAAAAGGGTGTAACGGTGAGCTTCTTTGGTGGGGCGCTAGATGGTCAAACCTTTGAAAACCCCTTAAAAGTGAAGCAATATGCTCGGAAAGCCCAATTGGGAGAAGCTTTCTCCTTTGATCAAGAAACCCTTGACTCGGACGGGGTATTCCGCACCAGTCCTCGTGGTTGGTTTACCTTTGGTCATGCGGTCTTTGCGCTGCTATTCTTCTTTGGTCATATTTGGCACGGTTCTCGGACCCTCTACCGCGATGTGTTCGCTGGGGTTGAAGCCGACTTAGATGAACAAGTAGAATGGGGAGCTTTCCAAAAAGTGGGTGACAAAACTACTCGTAACCCTAATAACGCTTAAGCTCATTTGAGACTGTTTTGGCTGTGACGGCGAGAGAGGTGAGTGTTTTGACTCCTCTCTCGTTTTTTTGCCTTTCCTGTTAGACTATTAAATTGAAGGGATAATAAAATTTTAAGATTATGGAAGCTGTCGCATACATTCTAATTCTCGCCTGCGCGATCGGAGTCTTATTCTTCGCGATCGCGTTCCGTGAACCACCTCGCATTAACAAATAGTCATCAAGATTGTTAAATCTGATTCATCAACTTAGCCGTTTGTCTGCTACTTCTCAAAGCTAAAATAGAAGTGGCGAAACGGCTTGGCATCTTAAAATTAGAAAAAAATTAGGAGCGAGACTAGAAAATCATAACAAAAATCAATTATAATAAAATGTCTGTGCAATATTATTTTTACTCAATAAACTTAAGTAGAAATCTGATTTGAGGAACAGCTATAAACATAACGGAGATCAAAACATAGGAATCGAAACACACATGGTCAGTCAGAACGCAACATCGAATCGAGACATTGGTTTTACACATGAGGACTTTGCTGCCCTCCTAGACGAATACGACTATCACTTTAATCCCGGTGACATTGTTCCCGGCGTTGTTTTTAGTGTCGAACCGAGAGGGGCTTTAATTGATATTGGGGCAAAAACCGCCGCCTACATTCCCATTCAAGAAATGTCAATTAACCGTGTCGAAGAGCCAAGCGAGGTTCTCCAACCCGAAGAAACTCGGGAATTTTTCATTCTGACTGACGAGAATGAAGACGGTCAATTAACCCTTTCTATCAGACGCATTGAATATATGCGAGCTTGGGAGCGTGTCCGTCAACTGCAAGCTGAAGATGCTACTGTTCGTTCAGGGGTTTTTGCCACCAATCGCGGTGGGGCTTTAGTTCGCATTGAGGGCTTGCGTGGTTTCATTCCTGGTTCCCACATTAGCACTCGTCAACCGAAAGAAGATTTAGTTGCCCAAGACTTACCCCTGAAATTCTTAGAAGTCGATGAAGAACGTAATCGCCTTGTTCTCAGTCACCGTCGGGCTTTAGTCGAACGGAAGATGAGTGGCTTGAAAGTGGGCGAAGTGGTTATTGGCTCAGTTCGTGGGATCAAGCCTTATGGCGCATTTATCGACATTGGTGGCGTGAGTGGCTTACTGCACATTTCAGAAATTTCTCACGACCATATTGATACCCCCGGTAGCGTCTTTGATATCAATGATGAATTGAAGGTGATGATCATTGATTTAGATGCAGAACGCGGACGCATTTCTCTCTCTACCAAGCAGCTAGAACCGATTGCTGGGGCAATGCTCAGTGATCGTCAGTCTGTGTTTGATCAAGCCGATAAGATGGCTCAACGCTTCCGTCGCAAGTTACAACTGCAAACTCAAGGATTAGCCAGTGAAGAGATAGAAGCCAAGCTCAATGAAGAATTTGGTCCCATTGGTAAACGTCCAGGACAAGAGGAAGCAACAGAAAGCACAGAAGCGACAACGACCCCAGAAGAAGAAGTTACAACTGTTGCTACTGAAGAAACCCCAGAAGAAACCCCTGTTTCTGAGGAACCAACCCCTGAAGAAAGTCCTGAAACCCCAGAAGCGTCTTCAGATGTAGAAAGCGGTGATGAAGAGGAAGTTGTCTCGGCAACAAATGAGTAAAGTTGGGCATGATTAAGAGTGAAAAGGAGGGGTAACCCCTCTTTTTTTTGGAGGAGGAAATATGGCGCTTGGGGAAGATCCCTCTCGTTTGAGAATCCGAGATCAAACGTTGGTTTGGGGCGAAAAAACTTATTTAATGGGGATTTTGAATATGACCCCTGATAGCTTTAGTGATGGCGGGGATTATAATCATTTAGAGGCGGCTTTCGATCGCGCTCAAAGGTTAGTTGTTGCCGGAGCAGATATTTTAGATGTTGGGGGACAATCCACTCGCCCTGGGGCAAAAACCATTTCCCCAGAAGCGGAATTAGAACGGGTGATTCCTGTTATTAAAGCGATTCGGAAACATCTGAATTGTCCCATTTCTGTGGATACCACTCGCGCCGCGATCGCGCAACGAGCCATCGATGCTGGCGCAGATTTGGTTAATGATATCTCGGGAGGCACCTTTGACCCAGAAATGTTACCGACAGTTGCCGAGTTAGAAGTTCCCATGATTTTAATGCACATTCGGGGAACGCCTGAAACCATGCAACAGATGACCGATTATCAAGATGTTGTGGGAGAAGTTCGTCAGGTTTTAGCAGAACGCATTCAGGCAGCCGAACAAGCAGGAATCGCGCGATCGCGCCTGATTATTGATCCAGGCATTGGCTTTGGCAAAACCGCCGAACAAAACTTAGAATTATTACGGCAATTGCATCAATTCAAAACCTTAAATGTCCCCCTCTTAATTGGCACCTCCCGTAAAAGTTTTATCGGTAAACTTCTCAATGAAAGTGACCCCAAAAAACGAGTCTGGGGAACTGCTAGCACCTGCTGTGGCGCGATCGCCCAAGGAGCAGATATTCTCAGAGTCCATGACTTGCCAGAAATGTGGGAAGTGGCAACCGTCGCAGATGCCATTTGGCGTAACTGATTCCAGACTAATTAAGATAAAATTCGGGTAGTAATAATAAAAACCGTGAAATAACAAGTATTAAAAAGAGAATGGACGTTAAACAAGGCTTTGTTGGCACTGTGGGTAATACGCCCCTAATTCGTCTCAACCGTTTAAGTGACGAAACGGGCTGTGAAATTTTAGGAAAAGCAGAATTTCTCAATCCAGGCGGATCCGTGAAAGATCGCGCTGCCCTTTATATTATTAAAGATGCCGAAGAAAAAGGACTCCTCAAACCGGGGGGAACGGTTGTGGAAGGAACCGCAGGGAATACTGGAATTGGATTAGCCCATATCTGCAACGCCAAAGGCTATAAATGTTTAATTATTATTCCTGAAACTCAATCTCAAGAAAAAATTGATGCGTTACGAACTCTTGGCGCAGAAGTCAAAACCGTTCCTGCTGTTCCCTATCGCGACCCCAATAACTATATTAAAGTCTCAGGACGCATTGCAGAAGAAACCGAAAACGCCATTTGGGCCAATCAATTTGATAACGTTGCTAATCGCAGGGCGCATTATGAAACCACTGGCCCCGAAATTTGGAAGCAAACTGATGGTCAAGTCAATGTCTGGGTAGCAGCCACGGGAACTGGTGGCACTTATGCTGGGGCTTCTATGTATTTTAAGGAAATGAACCCCGATATTAAATGTATTGTTGCTGATCCGATGGGCAGTGGCTTATATAGTTACGTCAAAACTGGAGAAATTTATACCGAAGGGGGATCCGTTACCGAAGGCATTGGCAACAGTCGTATTACTGCCAATATGCAAGGTGCGCCCACTGATGATGCCATTCAAATTGATGATCCCACTTGTGTAAAAATGTTGTATCGTCTCTTGTATGAAGAGGGGTTATTTATGGGCGGTTCTGTGGGCATTAATGTGGCAGCCGCTTATTCTCTAGCAAAAGAAATGGGGCCGGGACAAACCATTGTTACTGTACTTTGTGACAGTGGCACTCGTTATCAGTCACGGCTTTATAATAATGAGTGGTTAGCCGAGAAAGGACTGTTACCGAATTAGGTCTGCTCAAACCGTTTATCTAAAAATCGAGATTAATTCTCAACATGGGAACGTGGAACCATCAACAGTTATTGGCATTGATTTAGGCGGCACTGCTATAAAAATGGGTCAATTTCTCCCTGATGGCAGTTGTTTAAAGGCGCTCACTCTACCAACTCCGCAACCTCCTGATCCAGAAGCGGTGGTAGAAGTTATTGCTAAGGCGGTGAAAGACCTAAATGTAAAAAAAAGTGTGAGCGCGATCGGGATTGGAACCCCTGGCCCCACAGATGCGAATAGTCGCATTGCACGAATTGCGATTAATCTTCCAGGTTGGCGAGATGTTCCCCTCGCAGACTTATTAGAAGCGAAGTTGAATCTTCCCACTGTTGTGGCGAATGATGCCAATTGTGCTGGGTTAGGAGAATCTTGGCTAGGGGCGGGGCGTAATGTTAGTAATTTGATTCTCTTAACTTTAGGCACAGGGGTAGGAGGGGCAATTATCCTCAATAATGAACTGTTTATTGGCCCCTATGGCGCAGCAGGAGAGTTAGGCTTGATTACCCTTAATCCCGAAGGAGAACGCTGTAATAGTGGCAATCATGGCTCTCTCGAACAACATTTATGCGCTCAAGCAATTTACCGTCAAACCCAGAAAACTTCTGCTGAATTGGGGGCATTAGCCCAAGCTGGGGATGAAACTGCTTTGAAATTTTGGCGAGAATATGGAAAGACTCTAGGAGTTGGTTTAGCAAGTTTAATTTATGTGCTAACCCCAGAAGCGATTTTAATTGGGGGTGGCATTAGTGCTAGTGCCGCGTTTTTTTTGCCAGCAGCATGGGAAGAAATTGAAAAGCGAGTTGTTGGGATTTCTCGATTGAATATCCAGCTTCTTACTGCCGAATTAGGGAATCAAGCGGGAATGGTGGGGGCTGCCAAATTAGCTTGGGAGAAGGGATGAGATGGATTTTCGTGGCTCTATTTATTATCCTCCTGCTAGAGTGTTGGGGCAGTTACTTTTCCCTTTCGCTCAAGTTAAAAAGCTATTTGTTAAAATTTATGATTTTATCTTGAAGTCAATTTGGTCAGAACTCATTTCAGGAGAAAAAATTGATAGTGAAGTAGTTAATTTGGTTCTTTTTTTTATCTTTTGTGGTTTGTCTTGGCTGTTTTTTCAATTTCAATCTTATCGAGAAATTATTCTCGTTTTCTTATTTATTTTATTGATGTTAGATAAACAAATTAGTCAGTTTGATTATAAGAAAATAAAAAATTGGCTTCCTATAGTGATTAATATTGATAACGATAATTTAATCATAAAAAGCATAAGATTTGGATCAGATATTGTTGATTTAGAGTATAATAAAACCGAAATTACAAGTAGCGCGATCGCGCCTCATTTAATCTTCAGTCATGGCTTTCAATCTGAAATTGCCGTCACTTGGCAAACCATCTTAATTCTCTCTAATGGTGCAGACATTATAATTAATGAAACTAAGCGTCCAGAAACTGCATTAAGGAAACTCAAACCCCTTGCCTCACAATTAGAAATTCCCATTAAATATATAGATAGCGAGGGATATCATCCTTACGCCATGTTTGATCTCAATTGGGAAAAAAATCGTAAAGTTAATGCTGTGAAAATAGAAAAAAGTAAAAATAATACTTGGCACATTTATTCTCAATGGCGATGGCAAGATAGTTGGCAATTATTAAAGGAGATTTTACAGCGATCGGGCTTTTTTATTTTTGTGCTTATAATGAGTCGCTTTATGGTAAATTTTGGAGGATTTATTAATTATTTATTTGGAAATCAAACCCTATTTTTTGATTTTTCCTACTTTGGGCAAAGTTTAATCCCGAAATTGGGAATCACTATTTATTTAGAATTATTGATGACAATTGGGATTATTATCTTTGAAGGATTAATCATTAGTCAAAGCAAACATATTTATCTTGATCAATCATCTCTCAAATATGTAATCAGTCATAAAAAACAAGCGCAACTAAGTAGAGAAACCATCGAAGCAGCCTTATTTTTACCTCAGCCAACCCCTAGAGTCTTAATTTTAGGAGAAAAGCAAACCATTACCATTAAAAATTTACAGAATTCAGATGCTTACCGTTCTGTTGTCGAAGCAATAGAAAGAGCAACTAAATAACCAATAAAAAATAACGAATCAGCCCTATACAACCTCTGATGACAAAACTTATGATATAAATAGTAGCAAACCTCTCCCATGCCACTGAAGCTATGTATCCTAATCAAGATGAAGTTCGTCGCTTAATTGACTTAATGCCTGCTTCTGGGCGGATGAATACCAAGATCATTCCTAAGCCAAAACAGTCTCGTCTCATTGATGCCCCCTTCCCGTTACCGTGGCAGCGAGGGGCTAGATCAATTTATATTAACTTTGACCTTTGGAATGAATTATCACGGGCAGAACGAGATTTAGCCCTACTACGTTCAGTGTGTTGGCTAACGCAGATAAAGTGGTTTAAACCCGATATCTACCAAGGCATAGTCGCCGCTGGAGTGATTGGAACGGGCGTAGAAATGTTTCAAGGAGATGCCATTGGAATTTTGGTTAGTGGGGGATTAGTCGCTTTAGCTGGAAACCAAATTTGGCGTAAAACTCGCAGTGTGCAAACGGAAGTGGAGGCAGATGAAGCAGCGATTAAAGTTGCCCAAAGACGTGGTTATGACATGGTTGATGCCGCACAGGCTCTATTAGATAGTATTGAAAAAATTGCTGAAATTGAAGGGAGATCCAATTTCAACTTTAAAGAGTTAATTCGGATTCAAAATTTAAGAAAATTAGCGGGTCGCTCAGAAGTTAGCATTCCTGAAGAAGTGCGAAAACAGTGACCAGTTGAAAAATAACATCAGGAGTGGCATGACTGCAGAATTAAATACCATCTTAAATCGAGCCAGTCTGGGAGAACAAATTTCTCAAAAAGAGGCAGAACTTTTACTCCATCAAACTGAGAGTAACGCCAAAAATGCGATCAGAAAAACCGCTGACTTTCTCCGCAAAAAACAAGTGGGAGAAACCGTGACCTATGTGGTTAATCGCAATATTAATTTTACTAATATTTGCGAGCAACATTGTAGTTTTTGTGCTTTTCGCCGTGATGCCGATACTTCGGGATCATATTGGCTCAATTTTGAAGAAATTCTAGCTAAAACCCAAGATGCAGTGAATCGCGGGGCAACTGAAATTTGTATGCAGGGGGGGCTGAACCCAGAAGCAAAAATTAATGGCTCCAGTTTACCCTATTATCAACAGTTAGTGAAAACGATTAAAGAGGCTTTTCCTCAACTTCATTTTCATGGCTTTTCCCCCCAAGAAATTCAATTTATTGCTAGAGAAGATCATCTAAGTTATGAAACAGTAATTTCGGAATTAAAGGCGGTAGGAGTGGGTTCTATGCCTGGTACCGCTGCCGAAATATTAGACGATCGCGCTCGCAAAATTATTTGCCCCGAAAAAATTAACAGCCAAACTTGGCTAGACATTGTTAGCACCGCCCATCGTCTGGGAATGCCAACAACCAGTACCCTGTTGTCAGGACATATTGAAACCCCCCAACAGCAAATTTATCATCTAGAAAGGCTGCGATCGCTGCAGGAAATTGCTTTTAAAAATGATTATCCCGCCCGCATAACAGAATTTATTATTCTTCCGTTTGTGGGGCAAGATGCACCAAAACCGCTTCGTCAAAGAGTGGGAAGAGATCAGCCGATACTAGAAGATGCGTTACTTCTTACGGCCGTGGCAAGAATTTATTTGGGAAATTGGATACAAAATCATCAGCCCAGTTGGGTTAAGCTAGGGCTAGAGGGGGCAACAGAGGCTCTCAATTGG
The DNA here is from genome assembly GCA_046540715.1 of Halothece sp. Classification (GTDB taxonomy): domain Bacteria; phylum Cyanobacteriota; class Cyanobacteriia; order Cyanobacteriales; family Rubidibacteraceae; genus Halothece. Next base: position 9,790 of record JBKHER010000004.1, on the reverse strand, counting down.
GGCTGTAATGACATCGGTGGCACTCTTATGGAAGAACATATTACCACCATGGCAGGGGCGCAAGGAGGAACTTGTATGGAGGTTTCGACTTTGCAAAATACTATTACTAAAATTGGTCGCCCCTATCAAGAAAGAGATACTCTGTATAGCCCTACTAAATCAGTTGTACCCCCCTTTAATTCCCCCCTTAATAAGGAGGGTTAGGGGGGATCGTCAGTTAATCTACTTTTGAAAAATCGGATCAGATTGCTATATCACCCAATGGCTCAACCTGTTTTGTCCAGTTAATCACCACTTTAGCTTCTAATGTATAACAACAATCATAAAAAAAATTCTGATCATAATGGCTTTCATCATTCCGTGCATCCAATTTCCCAAGAAGATAATCAACCTTTTCCCTCAGGAATGTCGGAAAGAGATGACAATGATTTAGATCGATCCTCACAACCGTTATCGGAACAAGGTAAGGAAAATTTACGAGTTTTACGACGATTTTATATTAGCTTAATTGTTACTGGTGTTATCATTGGGGGCTTTTTTACTTGGGGAATTATCACTGTCTTGAGTGAATGGGATTTAATTAATCCACCAGAAAAGCCGCAGTTTGATATGGATGACTCATCAGTTATGAGAAAATAGTTTTCTGATGAAAGTTTTATTATTTCTAAAAGTTTTCTTGCTTAGTTTTGGGGTTAATTTATTCTTAACTTCGACTATGCCAGTTTGGGCGCAGTCGTCTTCTCAAAACCCATTACAAGTAGAAGAATTTAATGATCCCTTATTACCCCAATCTCCTGTTAATCGCCCTTTAAGCCCCTTAGAAAGGTTTAACTTAGAAAAACAATTAGCGGAATTAAATCGTCGCGCTAGAGTTGAATATGAACAGGGAAATGTAGAAGAAGCCTTTAATATTTGGTATCGGGAATTAAGATTGTGGCAAAAACTTGAGATTACTAAAGAGGTGGAAGCCTTAGAAAGAGTGGGGGAAATTGCTTGGCGAGAAAGTCGAACTGAGGAGACTCGCAATATTCGAGAAAGATTAAAAGAAATTGAAACCACTGCTAAAGATAATAATAATCGGGAATTGTTACAAGATGTAGCAGAAACTTATGAAACCATGCGAATTAACGATCGCGCGATCGCGGTTTATAATTTCTTACTAGAAGATACTGATAACCCTCGCCCCTTGTTAGAAAAGATTGCTAGTTTATATGAATCTCGATTTCAGGATGAACAAGCCGCCCAAACCTATGAAACTCTCTTAGAAATGGCTGAGGCTGAAAATCATTCAACCGCAGAAATCCGTTATCTTCGAGCTTTAAATAATTTATATGAACAGGGGAATAATACTGAAAAAGGAATTGTTATCAAAGAGCGTTTAGTCAGGAAATATCAAAACCAAAATCATGAACAAGCTCTTTCCTCTCTCCTTCTTGCTTTAGGGGAAGATTATCAAAAAATGGGAGAATTTAATTCTGCAAGTGAAACCTATCAACAAGCCTATCGTAATGCTTGGTCTCAGAATCAATATGTGATCGCCTCAGAAGCCTTAGAAAATTTAGCGCAACTGTATCGTCAAGATAACTCACTACAAACCGCTTTAAATATTTATGAACAATTGGTGATCGTTCAGGAAAGAGCAACTGATCACTATGGACTGATGATCACTTATGACAACATGGGGGAAATTTATCGTGAGCGCGATCGCGATCAGCAAGCCCTGGCTGCGTTTGAGAACGCCCTAGAATTGGCTCGATCCTTAAACTATCAAGAAGACTACTTCCAAGCAAAAATTCAAAATCTAAAATCTTAATTAATTTTTTTGCTCTCAGGGGAGTTATTTCTTAAGAAAACTTGGTTAATCTCTTCTTTTTATGTTATCTAGAAGGGAATCATATTAAAAAGCAGTCTCTTCTATGCGTGCATTACTACTTTACCCGTTATTCCCCGAAAGTTTTTGGTCTTTTGATAAAGCCATTGCTTTAGTCAATCGTAAAGCCTTTTTACCCCCATTAGGCTTAATTACCGTTCCAGCCATTCTCCCCCAAGAGTGGGAGTTTAAGCTAGTTGATCGCAACGTGCGAAACGTTAAAGAAGAAGAATGGGAATGGGCGGATATCGTCATTGTTTCAGCAATGATTGTCCAGAAAGAAGACTTTAACGCCCAAATTCGAGAAGCCAAACGGCGCGGAAAACCTGTCGCTGTCGGTGGCCCCTATCCCACTGCATTACCCCATGAAGCCCGCGCAACTGGTGCAGATTATCTCGTCCTTGATGAGGGAGAAATTACCCTTCCGATGTTTGTTGAAGCACTGGAACGTGGGGAAACTAGTGGCGAATTTCGCGCCGAAGAAAAGCCCGATGTTACCCAAACCCCGATTCCTCGTTATGACTTATTAGAATTAGAAGCCTACGACAATATGTCAGCACAATTTTCTCGGGGGTGTCCCTTCCAATGTGAATTTTGCGATATTATTGTCCTCTATGGGCGCAAGCCGCGTACAAAAACCCCTAAGCAATTCATTGCTGAATTAGAAGCCCTTTATCAACTGGGATGGCAACGTAGCATCTTTGTGGTGGATGATAACTTCATTGGGAATAAGCGTAATGTGAAGTTATTGTTGCGAGAGTTAAAAGTCTGGATGCAAGAGAAAAATTATCCCTTTACTCTCAATACTGAGGCTTCTGTGGATCTCGCTCAAGATCCCGAATTAATGGAGTTAATGGTTGAGGCGAACTTTAATTCTGTTTTCTTGGGAATTGAAACCCCTGATGAAGAAAGTTTAGCGTTAACCAAGAAACATCAAAATACTCGCGATCCCCTCTCGGAATCCGTGAAAACGATTATGCGCTATGGCTTACGAGTCACAGCGGGCTTTATTATTGGCTTCGATGGGGAAAAACCCCAGGCGGGAGAACGAATTGTTCAGTTTGTGAATAATACTTCTATTACGATGGCGATGTTCAGTATGTTGCAAGCTCTCCCTGATACAGGATTATGGCATCGCTTGCAACGAGAAGGACGGATGCTGGGAGACAGTGCCAATATTAATCAAACGACTTTGATGAATTTTACTCCAACTCGCCCCATTGAAGAGATTGCGAAAGAATATGTGGAGGCGTTTTGGGAGTTATACGATCCGCAAAATTATCTCGATCGCGCTTATAATCAATTTCTCCTCATTGGCGAACCCAAACACAAACCCCAATCTCGCAAGATAGATTTGGTTACCCTTCGCGCCATGGCAATTGTCTTCTGGCGACAAGGAGTGCTGCGGAAAACTCGCTGGAGTTTTTGGAAGTATCTTTTCCATATTTACCGCGCTAAACCCAAACTCTGGGGAAGCTACCTCTCAATGTGCGCTTTAGGCGAACATTTCTTAGCCTATCGGGAACTGGTGAAAGAGAAAATCGAAGCCCAATTAGAGGCTTATCTCAGTGTTAAAGCCGAGGAAGAGAAAGCAGAAACCCCAGAGTTAACCGTGGCAAGCAGCGATCGCGAACGCAATTCCGTCGCTTAAGCCTCTTAATGTAAAGATATATTACAAAATACCGTCATGCTGTCTTAACGGCTTGACGGTAAAGAAGAAACTGGTTATAGTGGCAATTAATACCCGGGTACAACAAAAATAAACGTTATGTCAGACAAGCAAAAGGTTACGCTTTACATCCCACCAGATGTTCACCGACAGCTAAAAATAAAAGCTGCCACAACTGCAAATACCATGTCCGACCTCGTGGAGCAAGCAGTGACTTTCTATCTCAATCACTCAGAAGTGGTGGAAGAAGCCCAACAGCACAAACAAGGTCAGACCTATCGCATCTACGAATGCCCAGAGTGCGAAAGTACGCTGGTGATGCGAGAGGGTAAACTGAAAGCTCTCAAAGAGCAACCAACAACGGTGAAAACTGATGAACTCACTACCGAACAAGTGGGTCAACGGGTTAAAGCCGCCGATCACTCCGACCCCCAAGACCAAGAACAATTGGTTCCCTGTTAAGTAAACCCTAACCGCAAGGATAGGACTGCACGAAGGATAAGGTTAAAGCCATGCGCGAAGAGCTAGGTGTCTTAATTAAAGCTCAATATCCTCTGATTTACCTCGTCACTCCAGAAGAGGAACGAGCCGAGCAAGCCATTTCTGAGATTGCCCAAGAAGCTAAATCTCGCTCGGTCTATGTTTGGACAGTGACGCAAGGAATTAAAGAGTACGGTCAAACTCAACAGACTCCCCAGCGCAATACCGTATCTCCTGAGGCAGCTATTGAATGGGTGGTTAGACAAAAGGAAGCAGGGATTTACATTTTTAAGGATTTACATCCATTTATTGATTCTCCTGCAACAACGCGGTGGTTAAGGGACGCGATCGCGAGCTTTAAGGGAACTGACAAAATTATTATTGTCATGTCGCCGGTGCAAGAAGTTCCCACCGAACTGGAAAAAGAAGTTGTGGTCTTGGATTATCCTTTACCCGACCTAAATGAGTTAGAGCAAGTTCTTAACAAGCAACTAGAGAAGACTAATCATGGCCGTCTTGATCCGCAAGTTCGAGAAAAGCTCTTAAGAGCGACCTTAGGCTTAACCCGTGATGAAGCCGAGAAAGTTTACCGCAAGGTTTACGTTACCGCCCAACGCTTCACAGAAGCCGAGGTGGATGTGGTTCTCTCCGAGAAGAAGCAGCTCATTCGTCGTAATGGGATCCTAGAGTTTCTAGAAGAAGACGACACCCTAGACAATATCGGGGGTTTAGAAGAACTGAAACGCTGGTTAACCTTACGCTCGGAAGCCTTTACGGAAAAAGCCAGAAACTATGGTCTTCCGCAACCGAAAGGGATGTTAATTCTTGGAGTGCCAGGGTGTGGTAAGTCTTTAACAGCCAAAACCACCTCCCGCTTATGGGGATTACCCTTGTTAAGATTAGATATGGGGCGCATCTATGATGGCTCAACGGTGGGACGTTCAGAAGCAAACCTCCGCAATGCACTCAAAACTGCCGAATCTATTTCTCCTGCCATCCTGTTTATTGATGAACTTGATAAAGCCTTCTCTGGAAGTGCCGGTTCATCAGACTCTGATGGGGGAACCTCAAGTCGGATTTTTGGGTCATTCCTAACTTGGATGCAGGAAAAAGAGTCTCCAGTCTTTGTCATGGCAACGGCTAACCGAGTGGAACGCTTACCCGGGGAATTTTTACGGAAGGGACGCTTTGATGAAATCTTCTTTGTCGATCTTCCTAATACCCAAGAAAGAGGCGATATTTTCCGAATTCACTTGGAAAAGCGACGTTCCGATATCTCTCGCTTCGATCTTGAACAGTTAGCCAAATTATCAGAAGGATTTTCTGGGGCAGAGATTGAGCAAGCATTAGTCGCTGCAATGTATGATGCCTTTGCTCAAGACCGAGAGTTTACGCAGTTGGATATTATTGCGGCTCTCAAGTCAACCCAACCGCTGTCCCGAACGATGACCGAGCAGGTTAATGCACTACGAGAATGGGCGCATCAACGCGCACGACCTGCCTCATCCTCCGTGGCTGAATATCAGCGCATGGAGTTCTAACAGGCTTTCTCTCCTGCTACCAACAGGAGGAAAGACTAGCGACTTCGCTAGTTAACATAACCAAAAGTGATCGCTAACTATCTTACCATAACGCGATCGCACCTTGTCAAAACAAACAGTTCACTCTCTAGGAGGAAATCACCATGTCTCACTTTAGCACTCTCCGTACCAAAATCAGCGACGCCGAAGTTCTCAAGTCTTCCTTAAGCGACCTCGGTTTGACTGTTAAAACCAACGCTGACGTTCGTGGCTACAATGGCCAACGTCTCCGTGCTGATATCGTTGCTGAATTGGAAGGCGAATATGACTTAGGTTGGTCCGAAAACAGTGACGGAACTTTCGATCTCATCGCTGATCTCTGGGGCGTTGCTAAAAAGCACAATCAAACTGAGTTAATCAACTCTATTAACCAAAAATACGCGGTTAACAAAACCCTGTCTCAAGCGAAGCAACGTGGTCTTCAAAATGCGAATGTCCAGTTAGTGGTTCAGTAGCATTGAAGTTGGTACAGACGTTATAGACAGCGTCTCTACTGCGCGTTCCCAAGCTGCAACGGGTTAACCATTTGGTTGACCCTTTTTTGATCTCTCTTCCACAAGAAGACTCTCATCATAAGCTCCGTTTGCTGATGCGCGGGAAAATCGCGCTCAGGTCGGAGCTCAATCTTTGATTTGATGATGGAAAATTACGAAAATTTTCAAATGACTTATTCGATCACTAAGGCAAGTTTTCCGATCATTCCTCCCGCTTCGATCATTTTGTGGGCTTGGGCTGCTTTTTCTAGCGGAAAGGTTTGATGAAGATGAATGTTTAATCCCCCTTGATCAATGAGACGAGAACATTGTTCTAGAATTTGAGTTTGGGCAATTTGGGCTTCTATATTATTGGTCAATTGCGGGGTTAACATTAGTTCTAAACCAATGCGGAGATTGCGCGATCGCGCTTGTTTCCAATTTGTCTTTTCACTAGGACTTAAAATGGTCACCACATCCCCATAAACTTGCACTGCGGGAAATGTTTTTTCTAGGTTGTCGCCGCCAACGGTATCAAAGGCTAATTCGACTCCTTCTCCCTCTGTCCAATCATTAACCGCATCCACAAAATCAGTTTCTTGATAATTAATCGGATGCGCTCCTAATTCCTTGACAAATTGCGCTTTTTCTGGTGAACTAATCGTGGTGCAGACTTCTGCTCCTTTTAATTTCGCTAATTGAATCGCCACATGACCGACACCGCCAGCCCCAGCGTGAACTAAGACTCGTCTCCCCGCTTCTAACCGTCCGCGATCATACAGGGCTTCCCAAGCGGTAATCAAGACTAATGGCGCGGCTGCAGCTTCTGCAAAGGAGAGAGATTTTGGTTTTTTCGCCACCAACCGTTCATCTACCACCGCATATTGAGCATAATTTCCAGTGCCCTTTTTACCGAGTCCGCCGTAACAAAAATAAACCTCATCTCCCACCTGAAAGCGAGTTGCTTCACTTCCTACTTGTTCCACAACACCCGCCCCATCACAGCCTAAAATCGCAGGGAGTTGTTCGGGGTAAAATGTCCCTCCGCGACGGAGTTTTGTATCCACAGGATTAACCCCAGCGGCCTGAAGACGAATTAAAATATCTTGTGAGGATTGAATTTTGGGGCTAATGACATCTTGCGGTTGTAAAACACTTGGACTGCCATTAGTTGTCATCGCGATCGCTCTCATAATTTTCTCCTCTTATACTCTCGGGTGATATTTTATCTGTTTCCGTCAGTTAATTGAACCAATTACGAATTCTCTAGAAAAAATGTTCAATGCTCCAGATTATCTTCTGTTTGCACAACATGGCTGGGCGGATACCTCGGTAACGATGCGAACCTTAGCCAATCGTTTAAGATTAGAAAATACCGTCGTCATTACCCCCAATTTAGGATATTATCGAACATGGTGGCGCATTGAGCCTTTGATTGCTCAAGTTAGCGCGATCGCGCAGTATTACTTCAAAAACTTTCCCCATGTTCCTATTAGAATTATTGGTCATTCCATGGGGGGCTTAATTTGGTTAGAAATCCTCAAAAATCATCCCGAATGGTGGTCAAGAGTGGAAAGTTTAGTTTTAATTGCCTCTCCCATTAAAGGAGCCGAATTAGCTCGAATGATTGATCCCTTACGCTTAGGAATTGGAGTGGCAACAGAATTAGCTAAAAACCGTCAAACTTTAGCAGAAAATATTGCCAAAGTCATTCCCACTCTCAGCATTGCCAGTAACTATTTTTTAAGAACAGATGGGACCATTTCTGTCCGTTCCACACAATTTAATTATGCCAAATGTATCTGTATTTCTGGGGTTTCTCATGCTGATTTACGAGTCGCTCCCCCGGTTATTCATAGCATTCGTGAGTTTTGGGGAATTAAGCAGTAAGGAGGCTTAAAATTTACAAAAGTTCATGATTGAGGCAAGAGTCTCCTGATTTAATCCCAGATAGTTGTCACTGGTTAATGGTCGAGAAAATCTCTGATAAGATCAACTAGAGGAAAGACAGCTGCGATCGCAGATTGTCTAAAATAAGTGATCATAAGTTGTCTCTAATAAAGAAGGAATTGTTAATGATGGAACAACCAACAGAAACTCAAGAAAAACAAACCCAAGCCGAAATTAATACTGAAGCTGGAGGTCAACTTACCACTGCCAATAGTACACCAGAATGGCAACAACAAGTGCAACCTGTTGTTGATGTCATTGCCAAACTTCCTAACTACATCGGGCAATTCTTTGCCGATTATCAGCAACCGCTGCTGGTTATTTTACTCTTTATTGTTGCCTTTATTACCGTTAAAGTCACCTTTGCTGTTCTCAGCGCCATTAATGGCGTTCCCCTATTGTCCCCTGTTTTCGAGTTAGTGGGACTCGGTTATACAGGCTGGTTTATCTATCGTTATCTGCTCCGGGCTTCCACTCGTCAGGAGTTATCCTCAGAGTTTAATAACCTGAAAGCGCAAGTAGTTGGCAATAACACTAACAAATCTTAATTGAAGAGACCCTTAAAAACAATTCCCCCGAAAGCTGATTATCACTCGGGGGATTTTTTTTGATTCATGAAGCGACTGGCGTATAGCGTTGAGCAATTAAATCAGAGACTTCTTCGGGCTTAATGCCAATATGACGCGATTTATCTGCTTGGATCACTAAGCAAGGACCCTTTTTACATTTTCCCATACAGCCAGTGGGTTTAACCTGAACGCGATCGCGCAGTTCATGTTTTTCCACGGTTTCCATCGCTGCTTGATAAACCGCTTTTCCACCCCGTTTACAACAAGAAGACTTCTGACACACCAGAATATTCTCTTTCTTCTCTTTTTTGGGTTTTTCCTTAGTTTTTCCTTTCTCTTTGACCGTTACAGGCGGTGGAGAACAGAAAAAAGCAGGATGGGAATCAATAGTTTTGATTTTTCTAGATCGTTTTCCTTTTTTCGGCTTATAGGTTTCCTTTCCAGAAACCTTGATCCAGCTACCCATCTCTAATTGATTTTGACTCAGCAGTGGGCGCAACTCTTTACTAATTTTAAGCAGTTGTTCGCCCTCAGCCGTTGTCAAACGCATATACTTCGGTTTTAACGCTGATTTCCCTAAAGTATCCAGAACTCTCCCTTCTAAAACAAAGGTTGTTACTTGTTTCTTACTTCCACTCACGTCAGTCTCCCTACAATCAAGATGCAATTTATTCTCAACTCATTATTTATAGAATGACAAAAAAGAGAAAAATTTGCAACAAGTTTAAATACCCAAACTAATACCATGGGTCATTAGTCATTGGCTTAGAATGTAAAGAAGCCTAGTTGCTAAACCATCCAATTTGTTTATTATGACTGCTCAAGTATCATCAGACATACCGTCCTGTGAAGTTACTCATCCCTTGGAAGCTGATCAACTCAACGAGCCTCTTGAAACCGTGCTTCCTGTAGAGAAAGCCCAACGGATGGCAGAATTTTTCAGTTTCTTGGGGGATCCCAACCGCCTAAGAATCTTATCCCTACTGGCCCAACAGGAACTCTGTGTCTGTGACTTGGCAGAAAGTTTAAATATGAGTGAATCGGCAGTGTCTCATCAGTTGCGTAACTTACGCAGTATGCGCCTTGTGGGATATCAAAAGCGAGGGCGAAAAGTCTTTTATCATCTCGCGGATCATCATGTTCTAGAGTTATATCAAGCGGTTGCTGATCACTTAGATGGCAAATGCTGTTAATCTATC
>JBKHER010000003.1:0-27594 GCA_046540715.1 Halothece sp. | reverse complement strand
ATAACATTTAGTTTTAGGGGAGGGGATGGAGGCGACTCCTGAACCTTACCCGCTCACTCCTGTTTTTGTAGCCCTAGCATTTGAGCATTACTCTTACCGGGGGCAACCATAGGATAGCAATTCTCATCTTTTTTCACTTGGGCATCTAAAACCACTGGCCCATCATGGTTTAGCATTTCGGTAATGGCATCAGCGAGATTAGCGCGATCGCGCACAGCAATTCCTTTCAAGCCATACGCCTCACACAACTTCACAAAATCAGGCATTCCCGACTGCATATTCGATGCCGAATACCGCTCTTGGAAGAAGGTTTGTTGCCATTGTCGCACCATTCCTTGCCAGCCATTATTAATAATGACAGTTTTAACCTGAATACCATATTGCGCCAGGGTTCCCAACTCCTGTAAATTCATTTGAAAACTGGCATCGCCACTAATACAAATCACCTGTTCATCAGGAACGGCGGTTTTTACCCCCATCGCAGCCGGAAGCCCATAGCCCATCGTTCCTAAGCCTGAACTAGAAATCCAACGTCGAGGCCCATAATTAATAAACTGCGCTGCCCACATCTGATGTTGCCCGACATCTGTCGTATAGTAAGCATAGGGAGCTTGTTTGCCAATTTCTACAATCACCTCTTGTGGCGAGAGAAAGTCATCATAACGGGGAACAACTAGAGGATAAGTTTTGCGCCAGTCCTTAATTCGTTCTAACCAAGCCTTAGTGCGCTCCTCATTTTTCGGGATACCCAACTCAGCAACGCGATCGAGCATTTGTTGGAGACAAGTGCGAACATCACCCACCACTGGCACTTCCGGAGCGCGGTTTTTCCCCACTTCTGCGGGATCAATATCAATATGAATAACTTTCGCACAGGAGGCAAACTCATCTAACTTCCCTGTTACCCGATCATCAAATCGCGCCCCCACTGCAATGAGCAAATCGCACTCACTGACCGCATAATTCGCATAAGCCGTGCCATGCATTCCCAACATCGACACCGAGAGAGGATGATTTTCGTCAAAAGACCCCAATCCCATTAAGGTAGTAGTAACAGGAATTTGGAAATGTTCTGCTAACTGTCTCACTTCTTCATGTGCGCCAGAAGTAATCGCCCCACCACCGACATAAAGTAAAGGACGTTCTGAGGCTTCAATGAGTTTAATCGCTTGGGCTAACGCGCGAGTATTGCCTTTCTGAGTGGGACGAAACCCTCTTAAATTCACTTGCCCAGGTAGTACCGGCACATAATCACATTCTTCAAATCCCACATCTTTCGGGATATCAATTAAAACTGGTCCGGGTCGTCCACTATTGGCAACATGGAACGCCTCAGCAATAATTCTTGCCATATCACTTGCATGACGCACCACATAGGAATGTTTAACCACCGGCAAGGTAATGCCAAAAATATCCGTTTCTTGGAAGGCATCTGTGCCAATTGCCGGACGGGCCACTTGTCCAGTAATGGCTATCATGGGAATGGAATCCATGTGGGCAGTTGCTAATCCAGTTACCAAGTTGGTTGCACCCGGACCGGAAGTTGCAAAACATATCCCCACTTTCCCGGTCGCACGGGCATAGCCATCGGCGGCATGAGCGGCTGCTTGTTCGTGACGGACGAGGATATGGGTTAAATCCCCTCGCGCTTCGGCACGGTGTAATTCATCATAAATGGGGAGGATTGCGCCTCCGGGATAGCCAAAAATATGTGTAACGCCATGTCGTCTTAAACTGTCCATTAAGGCAAACGCGCCTGTACATCGTTGGACAGCTTGGGCAGTTTCAGGAGAAGATGCGATTTTTTGTGACTGATCTGGATAACCCACGGCTTAACCTTTTAACTCGCTATTTAACTACTATAATCGTCTCATGTTGTTACTTATGCTACAACTTTTTAAATGAAATTTGTTGAAATTTTAAAATTATCAAGTTATGAATTACTAATAATTTTCTCTAAAGTTTATTATTGAGTAGCAATTTTCTCAAGATGATCTCACTAATTATTTTGGCAACAGACGAATAGAGTTTGCAACCGCACTTAATTTCCCACCAACCGTAAGCTAAGTGTGGGTTTTGCCAAAGGGCTAAATGATCTATGGGAGGAGAACAATAAAAAGGTTGCTCCCCTGTTCCCAGTAACTGCGAGGTGTAATGAGTCAATAAATCATGACTAATCCGAGTCGTGGGAAAGAAGGGCAAAACGGGAACGCCCCAGCCATCAAGGGCAAAAAAATGCTCAATCTTCCCTCCCTGTTGTTGCCAAATTATCGCTACGCCCATTGCTCCTACCACCCCAGCACTAAAAGCAATAAAATATAAAGGGGTTTCTAAACTGACTTGTTGGGATAACCACTGGTATATGCTTATGCGGTCATAGGGAGGAATCTCAAGAGGAATTACTAAGAATTCTTCTTGAGTGAGACTTTGCCATCCCATTCCTTGAAGAAAATCTGCGGTTAAGTGTGGAGAATGAAACCCAGGAGCAATAATGATCATCAAAAAAAGTGAGGGCGGTTTACCCCCACTGGCTAATATTTTAAGCAGAAAGAGAATTTAACTTTGACTCACTGTTTCTTCTTGGGCCAAGAATTTTTCTAATTCGCTGAGTGCATCAGCATCAACTTTTGTCTGCATGGGACAAAATTTGGGGCCACACATAGAACAGAATTCCGCCGTTTTATAAATGTCTGCCGGTAAGGTTTCATCGTGGTATTCTCTGGCGCGGTCTGGATCTAAAGATAGATCAAATTGCCGATTCCAGTCGAAGTTATAGCGGGCAGCGGAGAGTTCATCATCGCGATCGCGCGCCCCTTGACGATGACGAGCCATATCCGCCGCATGAGCCGCAATTTTATAGGCAATCAAACCTTCCCGCACATCTTCAGCATTAGGCAACCCTAAATGCTCTTTTGGGGTGACATAGCATAACATAGCAGTGCCATACCAACCTGCCATGGCTGCCCCAATGGCTGAGGTAATATGATCATAGCCTGGAGCAATATCCGTGACTAAGGGGCCCAACACATAGAACGGCGCTTCACTGCACTCTTCCATCTGTTTTTTCACATTAAACTCAATTTGATCCATCGGGACATGACCGGGACCCTCTACCATCACTTGCACCTCATGTTCCCAAGCACGACGAGTTAATTCTCCCAGTGTTTTCAACTCTGATAATTGGGCTTCATCAGAGGCATCATGGGTACAACCCGGGCGCAAGGAATCCCCTAGACTAAAGGACACATCATATTTTTTGAAAATCTCAATAATGTCATCAAAATGAGTATAAAGGGGATTTTGCTGATGATGATGCAGCATCCATTGAGCAATAATGCCACCACCGCGAGAGACAATCCCAGTAATGCGATCTTTAACTAAGGGAAGATATTCAATCAGTAATCCGGCGTGAATCGTTTGATAATCCACCCCTTGTTGGGCGTGTTTTTCAATCACATGGAGAAAGTCATCAGCAGTGAGATTTTCCACATTGCCATGAACACTCTCTAGGGTTTGATACACTGGCACTGTCCCAATGGGAACAGAAGAGGCTTTGATGATTTCACTACGAATTTCATCAAGATTACCGCCACCGGTGGATAAATCCATGACGGTATCCGCCCCATATTTCACCGCCAGTCTTAACTTATCCACTTCCTCTTCAATGTTGGAAGAGTTAGGAGAAGCCCCAATATTGGCATTTACCTTACACTTAGAGGCAATTCCAATTGCCATAGGTTCTAAATTAGGATGATTAATGTTAGCGGGAATAATCATCCGCCCCCGTGCCACTTCATCACGAATTAACTCTGGGGAGAGATTTTCTCGTTTCGCGACATGAGACATTTCTTCGGTAATTTTCCCCTGACGGGCATAGTGCATTTGGCTAACATTAGCCTCTCCCCGTCGTTGGGCGATCCATTCCGTTCGCATATTAATGATTTTCCTTAAATAACAGCTTCCCTACGTCGGTGCTAGCCGATCTCAGGTTCTCGGGGTGTAATCTCAGCCTGTTTCAGCCCAGGCACCCCCAGCTTATTGGGACATATTAGCATAAGGGAGAGGGCTTTGAAAGGAATTAAAATGTAAAATTAATCTTAAATAAAGCATAGCAATCTGATCTCATTTGTAAAAAGTAGCTTAACTTCAGATCCCCCCTCACCCCCCTTAATAAGGGGGGAATTGAAGGGGGGTACAACTGATTTAGTAGGGCTATCTTACCCATAAGAAACTTAATTAACTAATGTCGGATATTGCCAACGCCCTAAAGCGGCTAAAATTAGGGTAAATCCTAATAAAATTCCCCAGTTTAAAAGTAAGGGATAACTATTGGCTTCCCCGACTAACATTAAACCTCGTAGGGCATCAATGGTGTAGGTCAGGGGGTTGATCAGGGCAAATGTTTGTAGCCAAGGGGGCATCATTTCAAGGGGATAAATGGCATTACTGGTGAAGAAGACAGGTAGGGTTAGAAATTGAGCGATACCCAGAAAGCCCTCCTGCGTTTTGCCCATACAAACGATTAAAAGAGAGAACGTAGAAAATAGAACCGTTGCTAGCAAAATAGTTACAATTACTCCGATGAGGGCAAAGAAATGCCAATTCAGAGTGACTCCTAAAGGAATTGCTAGGACATAAATAATCAGAGACTGAACAAGGGTACGAAGGGTATTCCCCACCCCTTTCCCAATAACAAGAGATAATCTTGGGGTGGGACTCACTAATAATTTTTGCAATAATCCTAAATCTCGTTCCGAAAGAATCACTAAACCACTGAAGATGGTGAGAAATAGCAAACTTTGTCCAACAATTCCAGGAGTAATATAGTCTAGATAAGAGAAATCTCCTGTGGGGATAGCTTCAAAACGAGAAAATACTTGCCCAAAAATGCCTAACCAGACAATGGGTTGCGCTGCCCGAGTCAACAGTTGTTTGGGATCATGGCGAATTTTACGGGCTTCAATTTCAGTAATGACAAGGGTTTTTTGAACAAACTCTCCAAAAGCATGAAACGATCTTTTAACCCAGTCGGCGAGCAGTGCTTCTAGTTTGGGAAATGTCACGATAATTGCCTCTGGCTTCTAGGTTGTCTCCGGTATAGTAAATAAAGACGCGATCAAGAGTAGCTTCAGGTTCGGAAATGGACGCTTTAAGCTCCTTGGGAGAACCAATAGCAACCAGATGACCATAGTTCATAATTCCTACGCGATCGCAGAGATAATCTGCTTCTTCCATAAAATGGGTAGTGAGAAAAATAGTCGTCCCCAATTCGGTGCGAATTTTCTGTAATAACTCCCATAATGCGTTTTTAGCGACAGGATCTAACCCCACCGTAGGTTCATCCATAAAGAGAACCGCAGGCTGATGAAGCAGAGCTTGGGCAATTTCTAAGCGTCGAATCATTCCCCCAGAATAGCGTTTTACCAGTTGTTTGGCAGCATCTTCTAAGGCAACAGATGAAAGAGCCTCTCCAATTCGCGTTTTTCGCTGGTGACGAGGAACATTATAAAGTTTAGCCACCATTAGTAAATTTTCATAGCCGGTTAAACTACCATCCACAGATAAAGATTGAGGAACATAGCCAATAAGTTGTCTAACTTGGGTAGGGTTTTGAGTTAAGTGGCAATGTTTAATTTTGACTTCTCCTGAAGTGACAGGAAGTAATGTTGTGAGCATTTTAATCGTGGTACTTTTCCCCGCGCCATTGGGGCCAAGTAAACCAAAAATTTCTGCAGCCTCTACCACTAAATTAAGGGAATCAACGGCAACTAGGTTTCCGAAGCGTCGCGTTAACTGTTGTATTTCAACAAGACCCATATTAATTTCCTAATTCGGATTGACCACCTTGGCAACAGCTGCATAATTACGCATTATTAATCTGTTTTTAAGGACAACAAAATTTATTTATCCAAAGAAAATCATCCATTTGATCTGATCCAATTTCCGAATCATAAAGGTAGATGATTCTGGCAACTTTAATTCTTCTTCATTATGCTGGATTGGAATTAGTTTTGCCTCAGAAAAGGTTAGGATCAGATGATATTCCCCCTCATACACGACCCAAAATGTTGTCCCCACTGGAAGGGAATTTAAGTTTTCCAAATGGAAATTATGAGGGTGAAACGAGTCATTTTTAAGATACAGGGTAGAATCATTAGCTAACTGAGATAAATCTAATTCGGCTTGATGAGATACATCAATGTGGAGGACTTCTTGAATGGGAGAATCAATTGGTTTCATAAGCAATATTGATTAAAAGACGATCTCGATGCAATGGAAGCAGTCAGAGCGGGAAATTTAGCCCTAATCTCTGACTGACTACTCATTGATTATTCTTCATTATCCAAGTCAACTTCTTGATCAACCACATTTGATAAATCATCATCCGCTAACTTATAGTTACGGGCACTTTGGTCATCAACCAGATCACCATTGCTATTGACCTGAACATCAGAGGGAAGCGGATAAGTGGTTTTTGGCGTTGACTCAGAGTCTTCTTCGATGAAAGCACCTCCTAAAGAGTCTTCATGAACACTGAAGCCAGTTCCTGCAGGAATTAAACGCCCAATAATGACATTTTCCTTCAAGCCACGAAGCCAATCAGATTTTCCTTCGATCGCGGCTTCAGTTAAGACACGAGTTGTTTCTTGGAAACTAGCCGCACTAATAAAGCTATCCGTATTGAGAGAGGCTTTAGTAATCCCTAAAAGTGTCGGGCGATATTGCACAGGCGCACCCCCGACAATGGACATAGTCTCATTTTCCTTATGGACATCTCGCAACTCTGCTAACTCTCCGGGTAAGCGAATCGTCTCACCACCATCCTCTACTTTGACTTTCGAGGTCATCTGACGGACAATGACTTCAATATGCTTATCAGCAATATCAATTCCTTGGGACTGATAAACTCCTTGGACTTCATCGACAAGAAACTGTTGCACTTTTTGCAAGCTCAACATGGCTGCTTCATACATTCCCTTCTCTTCTAGATAATGCTCAAAGAACACATCTAGAATTTCCTCGGGCTTGGCTGGCCCATCGGTTAAGGGCATTCCCACATCAACCCATTGACCATCGGTAATCAGTAAGTTTTGCCCGGTACTAATGGGATAATCGCTGATCACACCGTCGGATTCAATAATTTTAACATCAACGGTTTCATCATCTTTATATTCCACTTGCGCCGTTCCCGCACGGTGAGCCAGAACACAAGCCTCACGGGGTTTACGCGCTTCTAATAACTCCTCAATTCTCGGTAAACCTTGGATAATGTCGCCAGTTTTTGACCGTTCATAAATCAGTAAAACGAGATTATCGCCACGTTGCACTAAACTGCCATTTTCCACATGAAGCACTGCCCCTAAAGAGACCCGATAAGGACGAGCATTACGTAAGACAACGGCATCATCTTTGACGGCTACCACTTTTCCAGACTCAGGAGTAGTCACCCCTGGCGCGATCGCGCTATTAGCAACCACCAAATCCCCCACAGAAACACTAGCTTCACCAGAAATAGGAATCGTATTTAAGTCAGCATCTCGCACCACTAAAATACGACGAACTGCCTCGGCCCCTTCACGGATACCACGAACTTCCCCTGCTTCTCGGCAACGAATTTCAGTGCGAGCCACCACTTCTCCTTTTGGAATTTCCTGTCCATCTTCAACCAAGATGCGAGTTTGTGGACTCCCACTAAAGGCATCTCCTTCATTTTCGCGACGAATGGCAAGGGATTCTAAAATCACCATTTGTAGAGAATAAGTATCTGGATCCTCCTCACTCTGCACTAACTCAATATCAACGCTCATCGGTAGCGCATCCTTACTGTTTTCAATTTCCCCATCATCAATATTGAGAACCAGCTGGGTTCGCAGTAATTCTAAGCCATTCACTGACTTAACTCGTTCTCCATCTTTGTAGAACAAGCGTTGCGAGGCTTTCAGTTCAATTTGGACATCCCCAGCCTCATTCATAGAGGTTTGAGACGGAATCTCAGGGTCATCAGGAATGGTATATTCCACCACAGGGCGTAATAGAATCGCATTCCCTTCTGGGGTTTCGACATATTGTACATAACGCAATTCCTCAGCCGTTAACCCCGGCATAATTTCCTCCCCAGGATGAACCAATTGATCTGATCCACAACTAGGCTCTTGATCACTGAGATGAATTTCCCCAGACTTAATCACAATTTCGCGCAGAATGTCATTTTTCTGGACAACTTCTACCACCCCTGAGGATTGACAGTACATATCCTTAACGATTTCCGCGCCGGCTTCTACATACTCGCCATCCTCAACCATCAACAGGGAAATATCTTTATTGATTTCATGACATTCCTCTGGAATCCAGAGTAGCGTTCCCCCTTGAGTGACTTCATAGCCATTTTTTGCCTTGCCACGTTTTTCAATTTCCACCCCTGCATACTTCACAATGCCGCCAGTATCAGTATGGTAAGTATCATCCATTAACTCAGCAATGACCTCACCATGACGAACTTTACTACCAGGAGTCGCTTTGAGGACAAAGCGTTGGTCATTCGCCGCATAAATCACATACTGTTCCCCACTGCCCATGCTAGAACGGCGAATCTGAGCCTGATCCAACTGCACAGAGGCAGTAATAATTTCAATTTCCCGTTTGCCACTGCCTAGGCGAACCACACCTCCCTTATTTGTGGCAACTTTGGTTTCAGCAAGAATATCCCCTAGCTTAACAGAAGATCCATTTTTCACTACCGGTTCAGCCCCTGGGAGTAAGTTATAAACTTCTCCTGAAAGCACCCAAAGTAAGCCACCTTGCTGTGCAGTGCGGGTAGTATTTCCTTGCCGATCCACTTTTTCCTCTGGCACTAAATCTTGGAAGAGAACTTCCCCGGCTAAGTCAGAAGAAACATCTTTTGTTGCCTTTTCAGTGGAGCGTTTTTTCGGGGTTGCTACTTCTACCACTAACTGTCCCGACTGTACCTTTTCGCCATTTTCCACCATTAACAATGAGCCTGGAGTAACGGATATGGTCTCTTCTTCTCCATTTGCCAGTTTGATCGTAATTTCCCCAGCGACTTCCACTTGTTCTCGTTCTTCCCCATGACGGGTACGCTTTTTACGAGTCCGTAACTTCTTGGGAATGGTCACTTTTCCTTCTCCTGGGGCCGTTACTTGTTGGGCAATATCCCCCGTAAACACCCCCCCAGTGTGGAAGGTCCGCATAGTTAGCTGCGTCCCCGGTTCACCAATAGATTGGGCGGCAATAATCCCCACTGCTTCTCCCTTATCCACAGGGCGACCATGGGCTAAACTCCAACCATAGCAATGCTGACACACCGATCGCGCCGCCTCACAGGTCAAGGGCGATCTGACATAAACTGCTTTAACTTTGCCAGCAATTTTTTTCGCTAAGGGCTGATCCACTTCCTGATTACGTTGAGCGATCACTTCTCCCGTGTCTGGATCAACCACATCTTCAGCTAAAGCGCGACCGAACAACCGCTCTTCTAGGGGAATTAACGTCCGTTCCCCGTCGGTCATACTGGTCAGAGTAATCCCTCGCTGAGTGCCACAATCTTCTTCTCGAACAATCACATCTTGGGCAACATCCACTAAACGACGAGTTAAATAACCTGAGTCGGCTGTTCTCAGAGCGGTATCAACTAAGCCCTTCCGTGCGCCGTAAGAAGAAATAATATACTCAGTAACCGTCAATCCTTCTCGGAAATTAGTTTTAATGGGAAGGTCAATAATTTCCCCTTGGGGATCAGCCATGAGACCACGCATTCCCACTAACTGACGCACCTGGGATAAGTTTCCTCTTGCTCCCGATTGCGACATCATATAAACTGAGTTTAGCGGATCAGTGGCTTGAAAATTTCTGACCACTTCATCCTTTAAGGCTTCCGAGGTGCCATTCCAAGTATCAATTACCTTTTGAAACCGTTCTACTTCCGTAATTTTTCCAGTGCGATATCGTTGTTCAGTTTCGCTAATCGTATTTTCAGCTTCTTCAAGGAGTGAGGCTTTACTTGGCGGAACTTGCAAGTCTTCTACACTAATCGAAACCCCAGCTTGGGTGGCATAGTGAAAGCCCATATCTTTGAGTGCATCCGCCATGGCAGCACATCTGGCACTGCCATAATGAATGAAAGCCCAATGAATTAATTTTTTGAGCTGTTTTTTATCAATAACGTGATTCCAGAAGATTTTTTGGGATTGTTGATCACTCATTGTTACTTGTTCTTGGTGGTTGATTACTGGTTAGAGGATGAATTATCGCTTTACTTAAGCATTAGCCAAGGTATTACCTAACAAGGCATCTTGGACAGTTTTGTTATAAATGACTCGCCCGGGGGTAGTCCGAACATATTGACTAATCATCTCACCCTCAGCAGTTTCCCGAACGCGACGATTGGGATAGAGTTTGGTTACCGTTCCATCCTCACGGGTTTCTTCCTCCACTGGTTCAGCTTCGGTGGGGTCTTCTACTTTTCCGTTAAAACGGACCCAAATATAAGCATGAAGGTCAAGATAGCCATGTTCATAAGCTCGTAAGACATCCTCTAAGTTGGCATAATACTGCTTATCTTGAGGGGTGACTGAAGGATCATCGGCAGTTAAATAGTAAGACCCTAACACCATATCCTGAGACGGAACCACAATTGGCGTTCCTGTCGCTGGTGATAAAAGATTATGGCTGGAAAGCATTAGTAGTCGCGCTTCTGACTGTGCTTCTAGGGAGAGTGGCACGTGAACCGCCATTTGGTCACCATCAAAGTCAGCGTTAAAAGCTGGACAGACTAAAGGATGTAACTGAATGGCTCGTCCTTCCACTAAAATTGGTTCAAAGGCTTGAATTCCTAAACGGTGAAGGGTGGGAGCGCGGTTTAACATAACTGGGTGTCCCGCGATGACTTCTTCTAAAACTTCCCACACCGCCGGGTCACCCTGTTGAATTTTCTTTTTCGCCGATTTAATATTGCTCACCACATTATTCCGAATTAAGCGGTGAATCACAAACGGCTGAAATAGCTCGATCGCCATTTCTCGGGGTAAGCCACATTGATGCATTTTGAGATTGGGGCCAACCACAATTACCGAACGTCCTGAATAATCCACCCGCTTCCCTAAGAGGTTTTGTCGGAAACGTCCCTGTTTCCCTTCAATAATGTCAGAAAGGGATTTTAAGGGACGATTATTTGCCCCTACCACCATTCGACCTCGGCGACCATTATCAATTAGGGCATCTACCGCCTCTTGCAACATCCGTTTTTCATTACGGACAATAATTTCTGGGGCGAGAATTTCTTGTAGGCGGGCCAGACGGTTATTGCGATTAATGACCCGACGATACAAGTCATTTAAGTCAGAAGTCGCAAAACGTCCACCGTCTAGTTGTACCATCGGGCGTAAGTCTGGGGGAATCACGGGAATATAACTCAGAATCATCCATTCAGGAGAAGCCCCAGTCGCAATGAAATGGTCAACGATTCGTAGCCGTTTAATCAGCTTCGCTCGTTTTTGGCCCTTAGCATTGGCAATTTCTTCTCTGAGGTGATCAGCTTCTTCTTGTAAACTCAGGTCTTGTAAAAGCCGTTGAATTGCTTCGGCCCCAATTCCGACTTCAACTCCCATTAACTCGGTATCTTCAGCAAAAAGCTGATCTTCAATTTCCAACCACTGTTCTTCGCTGAGTAATTGCTTATAACTTAAATTCCCAGCATTACCCGGTTCTAACACCACATAGGAGTTAAAATAGACAATTTGCTCCACATCGCGTAGGGGCATATCCAGCAGAATACTCAAATAACTGGGAATTCCTTTGAGATACCAGACATGAGTGACGGCGGCTGCGAGCTTAATATATCCCATGCGATGACGACGCACTCTGGATTCAGTGACTTCCACCCCACAGCGTTCGCAAACAATGCCACGATGACGTACCCGTTTATATTTTCCACAGTGGCATTCCCAATCTTTCGCCGGGCCAAAGATGCGCTCACAAAATAGCCCATCCATCTCTGGCTTTAAGGTACGATAATTAATCGTCTCGGGCTTAGTCACTTCTCCTACGACTTGACCGTTGGGAAGATTACGTTCTCCCCATTCCCGAATCCGATCTGGGGAAGCGATGCTAATTTTAACGTAGTCAAATTTCTGTTCGTTATTCTGTGCCATTATTTGATCCTGACATCTAGTTATGGGCAATGGGTGAGAGAGGAAATTCCTCAGTTTGATTACTTGGGCAACCAAACTTCAGAGATTTAGACAGAATTTATGGCTCTAAACTGGTTACTTCTTCTGGGGTTTCCGTCTCTTCTTCACTGTCTTCAGACCCTTGTAATTCTGGCATAATGTCATTACGAGTAAGAGACTCATAAGTGGGTCGAGACGGGGTGCGACGGCGTTCACTATCTGCCATTAAATCAACTTCGGAGTGTTCACTGGTTCCATCTTCATTGGTATCAATGCGATGGATGGAAATATCTAAGCCTAGTGATTGTAATTCCCGCATGAGCACCTTAAAGGATTCGGGGGTTCCGGGTCGTGGAATGGGCTGTCCTTTGACAATGGCATTGAGGGCTTCGTTTCGTCCCTGCATATCATCAGATTTTACCGTGAGCAGCTCTTGCAGGGTGTAAGCCGCGCCATAGGCTTCGAGCGCCCAAACTTCCATTTCGCCAAAGCGTTGACCCCCCTGTTGGGCTTTTCCGCCCAATGGTTGCTGGGTAACCAAGGAATAAGGACCGGTAGAACGCGCGTGAATTTTGTTATCGACAAGGTGAACCAGTTTTAGCATATAAGCCTGACCGACGGTAATGGGACGGTCAAAGGGTTCTCCTGTACGTCCATCGTAAAGTTGTAGTCGCCCGGGGTTATTTTCGTCATAAATCCACTCTTTCCCGGGACGGGCTGCGGCTTCTTTTAATTTTTCCTCTACGGTGTCACGGGAGGCTTGTTCCCCATACATTTCATCAAAGGGAGTGAGCTTAAAGCGGGCGTTGAGGTTTTCGGCTGCCCAGCCTAAGAGGCATTCAAAGACTTGCCCCACGTTCATCCGTGAAGGAACCCCAAGGGGGTTGAGGGCGACATCAATGGGGCGACCATCGGGAAGGAAAGGCATATCTTCTACAGGGAGGATGCGAGAAATAATTCCCTTGTTTCCGTGTCGTCCTGCCATTTTATCCCCAACTTGGATTTTCCGTTTTTCAGCAACATAGCAACGGACAACCATGTTGGCCCCAGGAGGAAGTTCATCTCCTTGTTCACGGGTAAAGACTCGCACATCAACTACTCGTCCTTTTTCCCCATTGGGAACGCGCAGGGAGTTATCACGCACGTCTCGGGCTTTTTCTCCAAAAATGGCACGGAGGAGTTTTTCTTCAGGAGGCTGATCTGATTCTCCTTTGGGGGTGACTTTTCCAACAAGGATGTCACCGGCTTCTACCCAAGCTCCAATGCGGATAATGCCTTGTTCGTCTAGTTGCCGCAGGGCTTCTTCTCCCACGTTGGGAATTTCGCGGGTAATTTCTTCGGGGCCGAGTTTGGTTTGACGGGCTTCAATTTCGTATTTTTCAACGTGAATGCTAGTATAAACGTCGTCTTGGACTAAACGCTCACTGACTAAAATGGCATCTTCATAGTTGTAGCCTTCCCAAGGCATATAAGCAATGAGGACGTTTTGACCGAGGGCAATTTCCCCCCCTTCGGTTGCTGAACCGTCGGCTAAGACTTGTCCGGGAACGACTTCTTCTCCGGCATAGACTAGAGGACGCTGGTTCAGACAGGTATCTTGGTTAGACCGTTGATACTTCTGGAGGGGATATTCTAGGATGCGTTCTTTTTCTTCCTCTTCTGAGGAGTCAGCATCAGGAGGTGCGGTGACTTTAATGCGGACTACGGTGGCATCGACATAATCAACAATTCCATAAGTCCGAGAAACAACGACCATTCCAGAGTCGCGGGCCGTTTGCGCTTCTAGTCCTGTGCCCACAAGGGAACGTTCGGGGCGCAGAATGGGAACGGCTTGGCGTTGCATATTGGATCCCATGAGGGCGCGGTTGGCATCATCATGTTCGAGGAAGGGAATGAGGGAGGTAGCTACGGAGACAATTTGTAGGGGGGAAATGGCGACATAATCCACTTCTTTAGGGCTAGTGGTGGTAAATTCTTGGCGATACCGAACGGCAACGGTGTTTCCTAAGATGTTTCCCTCTTCGTCGGTGGCAATATCCCCGGGGGCAACTCGTTTATCATCTTCTTCGTCGGCGGTGAGATAAACGGGATCGCGATCGCGCAATACCCGTCCATCTTCCACGGGATAATAGGGGGTAGCAATAAAGCCAAATTCATTGACTCGCGCACAGGTTGCCAAAGACCCCATTAAACCACAATTGGGTCCTTCTGGGGTTTCTACGGGGCAAATTCGTCCATAGTGGGAAGGATGAATATCCCGCACGGCAAATCCTGCTCTTTCGCGGCTTAAGCCTCCTGGCCCTAAGGCACTAATCCGCCGTTTGTGAGTTAACTCCGCAAGGGGATTGGTTTGATCCATAAATTGGGAGAGCTGGGATGAGCCAAAAAACTCTTTAATGGCAGCCACCAGAGGCTTAGGATTCACTAAAGAAACGGGGGTTAAGTTATCAGACTCCGAAACGGTCATCCGTTCCCGAATAATCCGTTCTAAACGATTTAAGCCCACTCGCACTTGATTTTGCAAGAGTTCTCCCACCGAGCGCACCCGACGATTTCCCAAGTGGTCAATATCATCGGTACTGCCGAGATCAAATTCTAAGTTAATGAGATAATCAATGGCGGATAAAATATCCTGTGAGGTTAAAACACGAACCGTTTCTGGTATATTTAAGTTCAATTTGTGATTGAGTTTATGACGACCAACTCGTCCTAAGTCATAGCGTTTGGGGTCAAAAAAGCGGGATTCTAGTAACTGCTGTCCCCCATTAACGGTTGGGGGTTCCCCGGGACGCAGTTTGCGATATAGTTCTAAGAGGGCTTCTTCTTCTGTCGGATTCCCTTCTTTGTCTAAGGTTTTCTGATAATAGTCGGGATGGCGTAAGCCATCAGTAATTTCATTATCTTGTAAGCCAATCGCTTTCAGAAGAACTTGGGCGCTTAGTTTACGGGTTTTGTCAATGCGAACCCAGACTAAATCATTTTTATCGGTTTCAAATTTTAACCAAGCCCCTCGATTGGGAATGAGAGAAGCCGAATAAGTCCGACGGTTATTTTTATCGGTTTCGGGCTTATAATAAACTCCGGGGGAACGAACAATTTGGTTAACAATCACTCGTTCTGCCCCATTAATGATAAAGGTTCCCCGTTCCGTCATCAGAGGAAGTTCCCCAATAAAGACTTCTTGCTCTTTAATTTCCCCCGTTTCCTTAAAAATGAGGCGAGTGGGAACATACATTTGCACCGAGTAACTACTATCCCGCCGTTTGGCTTCATCAACCTCGTATTTGGGCGGTTTGAGCTTAAAATTCTCGGCAATAAAACGCAGTTCTAATTTTCCGGTATAGTCGGAAATAGGAGAAAAACTTTCGAGTTCTTCAATGAGTCCTTGTTCTAAAAACCAACGGAAACTGGAGCGTTGAATCTCGATTAAGTCGGGTAGGAGAGTCGTGGATAAATTACTCATTAATTAATCTTTAAAATCTTGACGTTGGCAAGGGCAATGAACCCTGTAAAGAGTTTAGGAGCTAGGCTACTACAGGCTCAGTAATTGTCGGTAGGGAAAACAATTGACGAGCATTCTTGGTGGTTGTTTCAGCAAGGGTTTCTAAGGGGGTGTTTCTAAGACTAGCCACGGTTTCAGCAACATAGCGCACATAGCTCGGTTCATTTCTTTTTCCTCGATTGGGAACAGGGGCAAGGAAAGGACAGTCTGTTTCCACTAATAGGCGATCATCTGGCACCATTTTTGCTGATTCTTGAATTGATTTGGCGTTTTTAAAGGTGACAATTCCACTAAAGCTGATGTAAAAGCCTAAATCTAGACAAGCCCGAGTTTGGTCGGGATTTCCCGCCCAGCAGTGCATCACCCCTGAGACTGATCCTTTTTCGTTTTGGAATTGACGAATCACCTCAACTAAGTCCTCCGTTGCCTCTCGACAATGAATAATGACCGGTTTGTTGAGTCGTTGCGCGATCGCGAGTTGTTCCCAAAAAGCAGTTTTCTGTTGCTCTTTATTCTCTGCTTTATAAAAATCCAATCCAGTTTCCCCAATGGCAACCACTCGGGAATCAGACTTGGCTCGGGTTTCGATCTCTTGACCCAATTGAGTCGTCCATTTTTGGGCTTCTAAGGGGTGCAATCCGACCGCAAAGGAGACTTCTGGGAACTGATCCGCGATCGCGCTAATTTGGTTAAATTCCTGTGGCTCAACACAAGAATGCACCAGTTGCACCACCCCTTGTTCTTCCCAACGGGCTTTCAAAGCCTCTAAATCGGCTTGAAAAACCTCAAAGTTGATGTGAACATGGGTATCAATTAGCTGCATTACCAATCCCTGCACCTCTTACTGATTTTTTCTCTGAGCGCCCTCATTGATCCTTCCTCTTAGGAAGAGGAAACTTACTGAGAACTGACGGCTTGAAGAGCTTTGGCTAAACGCGCTTTTTTTCTGGCCCCATTATTGCGATGGAGGGCTTTTACCTTCACGGCTTTATCAATTTTGCTGTAAGCGGCAGACATGGCACTATTGACAGCTTGCTCTTTTTCGGGAGTCGGTTCAGAGGCGTACTCATTCACCGCTGCAAAGTATTTTTTCATCAGCGTTTTAACTGCCGATTGGTAGGAGCGATTTTGCAGACGATTGCGTTCTGCGACTTGGATACGCTTCTTTGCGGATTTAATATTGGCCACGGTTATCCTTCAAAGAATAATAAAGTTAACGACTAATTTAATCCCGCCACCTAACTAGTCAGATGTCGGAACTCCAATTGTAACACTTAAGTCAGCAAATTTGCCAGAAATTAAAAATTAGATTTTATCAAATAACTCCTCTCCCCTTGACTATAACATCTATTTTTCATTTTGGAAACGGAAGTTCCGTAAAATTCAGGTTAAGCTAGAAGAGAAAAGCTGGGCAATTAAAACCATACCATCGTTTCATCCGTTTTCCCAGCCCCTAACTCAGGGTCGAACGATGAACGAGGTAGTCGCTTAGAGGGGTATTTTGACTCCATGTTGCGGATTATCAATCAAGTCGCGGAAGCAACAACTGAACTACAAAGAATTTCTCGTCGCACTCACGATCAACAAGTGGTTGGGCAAGAGGAGGCGGTGCGAGAGATTTTATCAACAGTAAAAACCAAAGGGGATCAAGCACTTCTCGACTATACCGAGAAATTTGACAAACTGACCCTCACTGTAGATAAACTACGGGTCAATGGGTCAGAACTTGATGCTGCTTATCAACAAGTTTCTAAAGAACTCATTGATGCCATCGCCCTTGCCAGTGGTCAAATTGAGACGTTTCATCAGCAACGGAAACCCCAATCTTGGGTTCACTTTGGAGACAACGAAACCGTTTTAGGAAAACGCTACAATGCGGTGGATTGTGCTGGCTTATATGTTCCGGGAGGAAGAGCCGCTTATCCCAGTACCGTTTTAATGAATGCCATTCCGGCAAAAGTTGCTGGAGTTTCAAGGCGAGTGATGGTAACCCCTCCCATGGCAGATGGGAAAGTTAATTCCGCCGTCTTAGTAGCCGCCCAAGAAGCGGGAATTGAGGAGATTTACCGAGTGGGAGGGGCTCACGCGATCGCGGCGTTAGCTTATGGGACCGAAACCATCCCCCAAGTTGATGTCATTACTGGACCGGGCAATGTTTATGTCACCCTTGCCAAGAAAATGGTTTATGGCACTGTGGGCATTGACTCCCTTGCTGGCCCCTCAGAAGTCTTAATTATTGCTGATCACGAAGCTAATCCTACTTATGTGGCTACCGATCTCTTAGCCCAAGCTGAACATGATCCCATGGCAGCGGCAATTTTATTAACCACCGATGAAAACCTTGCCCAAAAAGTGCAAAAAGAAGTGGAACAGCAACTAGAAAATCATCCCCGTCGTACCCTCACCGAAAAGTCCATCGCCAATTATGGGGTGATTGTTGTCGTTAATTCCTTGGTGGAAGCCACAGAATTATCTAATCTCTTTGCTCCCGAACACTTAGAATTAGAAGTAGAAGACCCTTGGGAATTATTACGGCTAATCCGACATGCGGGCGCAATTTTCTTGGGTCATGCCACCCCAGAAGCGGTGGGAGATTATCTAGCCGGCCCCAATCATACCCTTCCTACCTCTGGTGCGGCTCGTTATGCCTCGGCGCTTGGGGTAGAAACCTTTATGAAACATTCTAGTTTAATTTCCTATTCTCACACAGGATTAGAAAAAGTTTCAAA
The DNA here is from genome assembly GCA_046540715.1 of Halothece sp. Classification (GTDB taxonomy): domain Bacteria; phylum Cyanobacteriota; class Cyanobacteriia; order Cyanobacteriales; family Rubidibacteraceae; genus Halothece. The sequence continues at coordinate 9,178 of JBKHER010000003.1, read as the reverse complement.
AGCGATCCAAACCCTAGCCACGGCTGAGGGATTACATTCTCATAGTGAATCGGTGCGCTTACGACTATCTGAGGATGATTAGTTATTGCTTATTGGTTGACAAAGGACAAAGGACAAAATTAATCTTCTTGAAAATAGCCAAAATCAGCCACTTGTTTGGCTGACTCTCGCCATTTATTTTGCACCCTCACAAACAATTCTAGGTAAACTTTTCCTGCAATCAGTTTTTGCATTTCCGCACGGGCAGCGGTGCCAATTTGTTTGAGCATCGCTCCTTTTTTTCCAATTAAAATTCCTTTTTGAGATGTGCGTTCCACATTAATCGTCGCCAGAATTGTAGTTAAATCATTTTCTTCCTCAATACGATCAATCACAATGGCAACGGAATGGGGAACTTCCTCTCTCGTATGGCGTAAAATTTGTTCCCGAATTAACTCCGCCATAATTAATCGCTCAGGTTGATCACTCACTAAATCAGGGGGATAATAGTAAGGACCCAATTCTAAATGAGCCATTAAATCAGCTTGTAATTTCTCTAAGCCAGTACCATTAAGAGCGGAAATTTCGTGATAGTTCCAGTTATATCCCGAAAGAAGCTCTTGATAACTTTTGCGATATTTTTCTCTTTTTTCCTCAGCAACTAAATCAACTTTATTTCCTGCAACAATAACAGGAATATTCGTCTTTTTTAAGAGTTCTAAAATATAGCGATCGCCGCCGCCAGCCATCCCCGACGCATCCACTACAAATAGCACCACATCTACAGCATTAATCGTGGCTTGAGCATTTTTAACAATCACTTTTCCTAACTCATGATGAGGCTTATGAATGCCAGGGGTATCCACAAAAATGAATTGCGCGGTTTCTGTAGTTAAAATGCCCCGAAGACGATTACGAGTAGTTTGGGCAATGGGAGAAGTAATCGCAACTTTTTCCCCCACAAATTGATTCATTAAAGTTGATTTTCCTACATTCGGTCGTCCGATAATGCCAATAAATCCTGACTTAAAATTAGGGGGTGCAACGGGAATTTGTCCAATTTCATGAGTCATGAGTTTCTCCTGTTTCTAATACTGATAAGACATATTCTCCTTCATTCACCGCTTGATTTTTCCCGACATCAAAAACCAATCCAGACTCCTCAGCCGTTACGGTAATAAGGTTAGGTAATTGCTGTTGTTTATTCAATTCTAAAATTTGATAAAGAGAATTTCCCGCTTTCACTGGCGTTCTAATCAGGGGATACGTTTCAATAATGCCACCTGTTGGCGCATAATATTTTTTTAATTGACTTTTATCAGCTAAATAAATATGATGATCCTTAGTTTCAGATAAGGGAAAATCAGAAACATTTACCACTCCTTTTGTTGCCAAATAATTTTTAATTCCTGTTACTCCTTTTTCTACCGACTGAGGGTTTGCTGTCATGCCACTCCCTAATTCTAAAGTCCATGATTCCAAATTAAAATTAAGAGAACGTCCTAATTGAGCAAAGGTTTCTTCCAGAGAAAGCCAAGGCTTGAGAAATGCCTCATCAAAGGTGTAACCCTCTGGCTGTTTAACCACTAACCCCACATCTAGCAGAAAGGCTTTCGCACTCTCATCTTGCTTCGGGAAGGTAAATAAATAGTCAATCCCTTGATTACTAGAACTATGAATATCAATGACAATATCCGCATCTAAACATAAAGACTTTAAAACGTTGCCATATTTGACGGCATAGGAAACCCCAGAAGATTGAAATGATTGGGCCTTGTCTAGTTGAGATTGAAGCTGGTCTAAATAGGCGCGATAAATGCTATCTTGAGAGCTATTGAGGTGTTGTTGGGCGAACTTAGCGCGATCGCGCTCGTGATCTTCGTCTGGGCTAAAAATGCGATTCCAATCTTTGCCATCATAGGGATTATAGCGACCGGAACTAAAAAAATGCGATCGCTGATTCATTCCCAAAGGATTACAAGCAGGAACTAACCAAATCTCGCCAAGCAATTGCTGCCTTGTTAAGGAATGTAACCAAGTAATTAACTGTCCAATTACAGCATTACCAACAATTTCTGCCCCATGTAAATTGGCTTGAAGGTAAACCTTTTTTCCTCTTTGAGACCCTAAAAATTGATAAACTTGTAAAGCTAGCTCATCTCCCGAAGATAAACGAGCTAGGGGAATTGTTTTAATTTCTGCTTCCATAATTTCAGTAATGTTTTAAATCCATTCCTAGTTGCCACTAAGACTCTTTAAGGAATCTTTAATTCTTAAGACTTCATCAATAATTTGCGTACTTTTCGGGAAAATTGTAGCCAAAATCGTAACCTTAATGTCAAAATCAGAAAAAGTTACGAATGTTCACTGCAAGTGAGAGGAATTAAAAACCGTGTCGAATCCAACTATTCGGCAAGACCAAAGCCAGACCCAATCCCTGAAGCAAAACACAATTCAGTTTGTCCAAGGCGTTGGGAAATTTGCCACCTTGACCGTTATTGGCGTAAGCGTCCTTGCTGGTTCAGTGGTGACAGGCGGCTTAGTGGGACTTGCTTTGAGTTTTCGCAATCTTCCTGATGTTAGACTACTACAAAGTTATTCTCCCACAGAAACCAGTTATATCTACGATGTCGAAGGTCGTCTTTTAACGCGACTTCATGGTGAAACCAATCGCGAAGTAGTGGAACTTGATGAAATTTCCCCAGAATTAAAACAAGCAGTTCTCGCTATTGAAGATAGCCATTTTTATGAACATCAGGGGATTAATCCTCAAAGTGTTGCTCGGGCGTTTGTGGCAAATTGGCAAAGTGGGCAGATTACAGAAGGGGGATCCACCATTACCATGCAGTTGGTGAAAAACGTCTTTCTCTCTCCAGAACGCTCTTTTAGTCGTAAACTTGCTGAAGCAGTTTTAGCCGTTCAATTAGAACAAGTATTCAGCAAAGACGAAATTTTAGAAATGTACCTCAATACGATTTATTGGGGACATAACAATTATGGGATAGAAACCGCAGCCGAAAGTTATTTCCAGAAATCTGCCTCAGAGTTAAATCTCGCCGAAGCGACAATGATGGCAGGTTTAATTCAAGCCCCTGAGCAATATAGTCCTTTTATCAACTATTCCGAAACCAAGCGACGACAAGCCGTTGTCATTAATCGGATGGAAGAATTAGGCTGGATTACCCCTCAAATTGCCGATAGTCTTGTTGAAGAACCTCTCCTCGTCGGGAAACCCACTTCTTGGCAACAAAGTCAATTACCTGCTGTGACAGAAGCCGTTAAAGCAGAATTACGAGAAGAATTTGGGGAAGAAGCAATTTTAGAAGGAGGATTACGAGTCCAAACCAGTATTGACTTCTTTTTCCAACAGATGGCAAAAGAAACCGTCAAGGAAGCGCATCAGAACCTTATTAATCGTGGACAAAGAGCCGATCAGGTTGCCATTGTTGCGGTTGATCCTCGCACCCATTTTGTAAAGGCAATGGTGGGAAGCGTCGATTATAATCAGAGCCAATTTAATCGTGCTTTGCAATCCCGTCGCCAGCCCGGTTCGGCATTTAAACCCTTTGTTTACTATACAGCTTTGGCTAGCGGTGAATATACTCCAGATTCCATGATTGATGATACGCCTGTCAGATATCGCGATGGTTCTGGCTATTATCGCCCTAAAAACTATGGTGGGGGATTTGCAGGAAGAATGAGCTTGCGGAAAGCTCTGACTCAGTCTCGAAATATTCCTGCTGTTAAACTCGGTCAAGAGGTAGGATTAGATAATGTCATTTCTGTTGCGCGAGATTTAGATATTGAAAGCCCTTTACAGCCAGTTACTTCACTCCCCCTAGGATCAGGTGGAGTAACTCCCTTAGAAATGGCAGGGGCTTTTGCGACCTTTGCGAATAATGGCTGGCATTCTGATCCCACCTTCATTGTTCGTGTCACCGACAGTGAAGGAAATGTTTTATTAGATAATCGACCTGAACCTGAACTGGTTTTAGATCAGTGGGCAGTTGCCTCTCTCAATAATGTTCTACAAGATGTCATTAATTCCGGAACTGGAACGAAAGCTCAAATTGGTCGCCCTGCTGCCGGCAAAACAGGAACAACAGATGTAGCCAAAGATGTTTGGTTCGTGGGTTATGTGCCACAAATGGCAACGGCAGTTTGGATTGGTAATGATGATAACCGCCCCCTTAGTCCAGGCGCAACGGGCGGTGAGTATGCAGCCCCAGTTTGGCGGCAGTTTATGAACAAAGCACTGGTAGATGAACCTGTGCAAGAGTTTCCTAATCCCAGTGAATATGAACGTCCTCAACCTAATTCGGATTAAGAATGGAGTTCTTTTTTCATTCTTTCGAGGGTTTGGTGCATTTGGTCAAACATCTGTTGAGGAGTCATGCCAAACTGTCCGAGTTGATTTTTAAGTTGCTCTACGGTCATTTGCGCCATGAAGTCTTCTGAGAGTTCAAAGCGTTTCATAAAAATCTTATATCGCTCTAAAAGCTCTTCCATGCGCTCGATATAGAGCTTTTTCCCCTCGTAGTCAAATTTACCATAGTTACTACCAAGTTCCATTAAAGACTGATAATCTTCAAATAGCTGTTTGGCTTCTTGTTGGACAACTTCTGAATCAAAAATTCCCATAATGATAACGAGTTTAGAATATTGCGATTTTATTACCTATCTCTAATTTTAAGGGAAGTAAAACTCAGCAGACAATTCGGTTTGCCGTATCATGAAATTAGGAAAAGATGACGACAACCTCAGGAATGTTTTTCGGTGAAGAGAAAAGTCAGAAATTGGCGGTAATTTTAGCCCTAGTGGGGTCAATAACTCCCATTGCTGGTTTTCATAAGTTTTATTTAGGTCAATATCGCTGGGGATTGGTTTATTTGTTCATCTCGATGATCTTAATGCCCCCTCCTCTCAATGATTTCTGGATTTTGTCTTATTTTGGGGTTGCTCAAGTGGCAAGCGGTTTTGAAGCAATTTGGTATTTTTTGCAGTCGGAAACGGAATTTCAAGGGCGTTTTAGCGGGGAATCCCCGAGTAATCCTCAATTAGTTGCCGAAACTACCGAGGCAATTCGCAAGTTAGATCAATTACGCGCTGATGGGTTACTCTCAGAATATGAGTTTGAACAACAGCGTCGTCAACTAATGGCAAAATTGTCTAAATAGGCTATGGCTGGCTATTTTCGGAAGTTATCTCTGCGTCAAAAAATTCGTAATAATCCCTATTATCGCTTTCAGTCTTTAGAGGAAGTCGCGATCGCGCAGTCTCTTAATATTACCATTGAGGTGAATTCCGCCACGGTTGATGATTGGTTACGTCTCCCTGGGTTTTCCATTCGTCAAGCCCAAACCCTCACTGCATTAACGGCGACAGGAGTCCAATTTTACTCTCTAGAAGATATTGCCGCCGCCTTAAAGATTCCTGTACAACGTCTAGAACCGTTTGCGCCCATTCTCAGCTTTGATTTTACCGATCATGATCCAGAAATCACCCCCCAATCGCTTAATCCGAATACCGCCACCGCCGAAGCGTTAGCCCGTCTGCCTTTTTTTGATCAAGCTTTAGCAGAAACCGTCGTACAAAATCGCTGTGATTATGGCAATTATAGAAATTTAGCCGATTTTCACCAGCGTTTAGGCTTAAATTCTCACCTTACTTCGCAGTTAATGCACTATTTACGATTTTCTTAGTTATTTGTTATTTGTTATTTGTTATTTGTTATTAGTTATTTGTTATTTGTTATTTGTTATATGAAATCCACCTATGGTTGCTACACCCCCCTGAAATCCCCCCAACCCCCCGCTATTTTGGGGGGCAAGGGGGGATCAGTATGTAGCATACACAGTTCCATTTCATATTAGTTTCCGTAGTGCGACCGTCTCGGTCGCTAGTAGAGAGCAAGATGCTCTCAATACTTCTCACCTGATGGTTTTTATTTGGAATCACTATAAATATAATATGAAATGGAACTGTGTATGCTACATACCGATCCCCCCTTGCCCCCCTTAATAAGGGGGGTTGGGGGGATCCTGAACCCAGCTATTTGTAGCAACCATAGGTGGATTTCATATTATTTGGTCACTGGTCACTGGTCACTGGTCACTGGTCACTGATCACTGGTAACTGATTTACAAAGGATTAGCTGCCCCAGACTAAACGTCCGCCTAAAAAGAGAACTATTCCTCCCACTGCTATCCAGTCTCTTCCCCGTAGGATTAAACGATGCCATTGTACCTGGTGTTCATTGGGACTGGTAAAGCCTCGCACATCCATAGCAACAGCAATTTGTTCTGCTCTTAATAATAAGTTTTCCAATAGCTTTTCGGCAAGCATAAGCCACAAGCCAAAACTGCGACGGAGTCCTAATTTTTTCCAATTAATCGCACGGGTACTCACCGAACGAATGAGGTTTTGAATTTCTTCTAAAACCAAGGGAATAAAGCGTAGGGAAAGGGTGAGGGTTAAGATAATTTCGGTTACAGGAATCCCCAAACGTTTTAAGGGGTTCATTAAAGTTTCTAACCCGGCGGTAATCTCTTCTGGGGCGGTGGTTAAAAGATATAAGTTGGTACTATAAATGAGGGTAAAAATCAGGGTACTCACTCGAATAGCAAGTTCTAAAGACCGACGAGTGACAGTAAGCCAGGCTTGGTCAATTAAGACATATTGATAGTCTGTCGGTTGGGGGAAATCGACATTACTACTGGGTAATCGCGGTTGATGTTCGATCGCGAGTCCGTCATCAAAAATACAGGTTAAAACAAAGATAAAAACAGAGAGAAAGAGTAACCAAACCATTTGTTTTCGCCAAACTCGGAAAGGAATTCTAGCCATAAAGGTGATTAAAATTAAAGCAAAAACTAACCCAATTCGCCACAAGGGATTGGCAAGAATTGGGGTAACTAAAAATCCCATTAACCAGGCGAGTTTAATGCGAGGATCGAGACAATGCAACCAAGTTTGAGGTTCTTCTAAGTATAAGCCAATGGGCAGCGATCGCAGTAAGTCCATATTTTGTTATTTATTATTGGTTATTCGTTATTGGTTATTGGTTTCTCACTGTAATCAATAGAGAATCATGCAAAACGAAGAAATAACATTGACCAAGAGACATCATTTATACTCTAGTTGCCCGATTGAGGGTGTTTTCTTCCACTTCTCGGGGGCGTTTGCCGCGCCAAATTAGACGTAAGGGGGTTCCTTCAAAGCCTAATTGTTCTCGGAATTGACGGTCCATATAACGGCGATAGGGATCATTAAATCGCTTAGGATCATTCACAAATAACGCAATGGTTGGCGGTTGACTACTAACCTGTGTTCCATAATAAATTCTGCCTTGTTTTCCTTGGCGCGTCGTGGGGGGAGAATACCATGCTGTGGCTTCTTGGATGACTTCGTTAATAACGGCGGTACTAACGCGGCGACGATGTTCTTGGGCAACATTTTGAATTAAATCAAAGATACTTTTGACCCGTTTTCCCGTTAAGGCACTAACGAAAATAATGGGCGACCAGTGCATAAAATAAACGCGATCGCGCAACATTTTTTCATACTCATAAATCGTGTGAGAATCTTTTTCTAAAGCATCCCATTTATTGACGACAATAATCGCGGCTTTTCCTTCATCCTCAATCCGTCCAGCGAGTTTCATATCTTGGTCGGTAATACTTTCTAAAGCATCAATAACCAAAAGAACAACATCCGCACGCCGAATCGCCTTAAACGCGCGATTAATGCTAAAAAATTCTGCCCCATAACGGATATTTTTCTTCTTGCGAATCCCCGCCGTATCAATCAGGCGATATCTTTGTCCTTGATGTTCCACTTCCAAATCAATGGCATCTCTTGTTGTTCCCGACATAGAACTAACAATGGAACGGCTAACCCCAGTTAAGGCATTTAATAAACTAGATTTTCCTACATTCGGGCGACCAATAATCGTAACACTAATTTGATCCTCATCGGCTTCGGGTAACTCTTCTACAGGGGGAAAACAAGGGTAAATCGCATCTAATAAATCCCCTGTTCCACTACCATGAATCCCAGAAACGGGATAGGGTTCTCCTAATCCCAATTCCCAAAATTGTGCGGCTTGAATAATTCCTTGTTCGGGAGATTCACATTTATTAACGGCTAAGAAAACGGGAACCGATTGTTGACGTAACCATTCCGCAATTTCTCTATCACTTGCTGTCGGATCACTTTGTCCATCGACGACAAAAATCGCTGCTACGGCTTCTGATAAAGCTAACATCGCTTGCTGGCGAATTTCAGGTAATAATTCACTGTCATCATCAAAGACAATTCCCCCTGTATCGACGACTAAAAAATCGCGATCGCGCCAGAAACTCGGTTGATACAGACGATCTCGGGTAATCCCTGCTTCATCATGGACAATGGCACTGCGACTCCCAGTTAGCCGATTCACTAACGTAGATTTTCCCACATTGGGGCGACCGATAATAGCAACAATTGGTAACTTTTTCATTAATAAAATGTGCGCTATTCACCTAACGGCTTTAACGCACCCTCCTTAAACCTTTATTGTAATTTTGTTTCGAGAAATTAGTGATTATTTATCCCTTTAGAAGGGAATATCATCTAAATTGCTGTCATCTTGAGAAGTGGCTTCTGCTGGTTGAGATGGCTGCGACTGGGGAAACTGCACCACATTTTCCGAACTGCCATCTGTGGAAACATTAGCTTGAGAGGAAGGGGTGGGAACATTTCCGCCGCCGAGGCGATGAATGCGAGAAAGGGTAAACTCGGCGCGTTTTTCTTTAAAGCCTTCTTGACGTTCAATAATATTCATTCTCAGACGACCTTCTAAGATCACCTGTTCCCCCGGTTGATAATTTTGAGACACTTCATTGGCTAAATCGCGCCAAGCCACCACTTTTAAACTTGATGGGGGATCAGACTCTTTTAAGTTCGGAAATTCCACCATCATATCTGCTAAAGGAGTTTGATTTTCTTGGGTATAACGTAACTGAGGTTGGCTGGTAATTGTTGCCATTAAAATACAACTATTCATAATTTTCTCCTTAATAACTTAAACATATATAGCCCTACTAAATCAGTTTTACCCCCCTTTAATTCCCCCCTTACAAAGGGGGTAGGGGGGATTTAGGAGGGACTTTTTACAAATCAGATCATATCGCTATAAGTGCTATCCTAATTTTAACAA
>JBKHER010000002.1:0-29715 GCA_046540715.1 Halothece sp. | reverse complement strand
GGGTTAGGGGGGATTTAGGGGGGACTTTTTACAAATCAGATCATATTGCTATAGGGTTGTCGCTTCATTTAAAACCCGTTCTCGAATTAAAGGGCTTAACCCTTGTTCGGTAACAATATCCACTTTACAACCTAATAAATCCTGTAAATCCATGAGTAATCCCCTCGGAAACCAAGGAGTTGTTTTTGTGTAATCATAGTCAATTAAAAAGTCAACGTCGCTGGCTTCTGTCTCTTCTTTACGGACGACTGAACCAAACACCCGAACATTAAATGCGCCATGTTGAGAAGCGATTTTTAGGATGTCGTCTCGTTTTTCTTCTAATCGTTACATCAGGGACATAGCGCACCAGTATTTCTCACAAACGGCTCGATTGTACCAAGCAGGGATTGATTTAAGAATAATGATCGCGCTTATTCTTGGGTTTTGATACCGACAGGAAAGAATGGTCAAATAATATGAAATGGAACTGTGTATGCTACATACCGTAGGCTGGAAGCCGAGCCGTAGGCATCCCCCCTTGCCCCCCTTAATAAGGGGGGTTGGGGGGATTTCAGGGGGGTGTAGCAACCATAGGTGGATTTCATATAATGATCGTCAACCGCATAAACAAGACGATTGGTTTCATCAATACGACGAGACCAAAAGCCTGATAAATTCTCTCTTAAGGGTTCAGGTTTTCCGATTCCTTTTCATTTGTGCAGAGTTAAGTACAAGTACGATTATAGCCTTTCCAGAGAGTGATTATGTTGGGTTTGATTTGTTAACTAAAACTACGAGCGCGATCGCGCTAGCCAAAACAGAGTCCGATCGCGCTTTTCAGGAAACTTGCTTAATGGTCAGTTTGTCTTACGGTAAAATGTTATTGGTATTAGTAGGCTTAAAACTTGAGGAAAATTTATGTTTGATAATATTCAAATCAAAGAAATTGATACAACACTCTCTCAAGTTATTTTACATGACACTCAGGAGCTTAAAAAGTACCTTAATAAGATTATCACAACTTCTGATCAAATCTTCATTCAAAATTTAATAGCAGAAACAGAATGTTTATTGAAAAAAGGAAAAAATGAAGCAAAAACGTATCATCAGAAAGTTGATACATTTGAAAAGTTGACTCAATCTTGGTTTGATATATGGAAAAAATATAAAAATCAACCAGAAGCAATTGAGCTAATTAAATCAATTGATCATTTTACCAATTATTTGATTGCTTATTCGTATTTATTTCGGAGTCTTTCTTATATCAATGAAGGAAGAACAGGGAAATATCAAAAAGACCTTGAAAGAATTATCTTAGGCTTTTCCTTACTCTCTGAAATTGTTGATGTTTTCCTAGATTTCTTCTCAAATTCTGAGTTAGAAGAAGTTTATAATGGAGCTACCAATGCAATTTCTATCTCAAATCGAAATGTGATAAAGTATTTTAACGATGGTTTTGAAATATCAAGGTTAATCACTCAATTAAGAGCTTATAGTAGTCTCATTATTTTAAAGATTGAGGAACATACAAATAATAAAAAATTTATGGCAAAACCTGAGCCTCAACCTTGGTGGGAAAAAATCACAGGAAGATTTGCTGATAGTTCTATTTATGATGAAGCAATGCAATTAGGGCGAGAGTATCGTCAATCATTTCGTGACGAGCAATAGAAACTTTGTAAGCAGATAGATGTATATTTTAGATACAGATCATTCGAGTTGGGAAAATGGATTTGAAGATTGCTGCGATCGCGCTGGTTAATCAAGCTGTTTTATTGACTCGAAATGAAGTTGACTTTGGTCAAATTTCTGGGTTATTTTGTGAGGACTGGACAAATTAAAGTTTTAGATATGTAAGTTGAGTTGAGATGTTAATCACTACAATAATACATCAAAAAAATAAAATTCGCGATCGCGCTGTTCTCATTTCCAAACGCGATCGCGCTAGCAAAGGAAAGGCAGAGTTCAATGACGCAACCCAAATAAAGAACTAATAAAAATCTTGATGCTGTTCTTTGAAAGTTCTTTCTGTAGTGGGTAAATTAAAATCATTAGCTAAAGAATCAATCCCATCAATAATTTGGGGAATTTTTTGTAGATAAACTTGTAAATTAGACAACCATTTTTCTCGATATTCTTCTCTTTCTTGGAAACGTTTAATGGCTTCTTTTAAAGGACGGATTACTTCGTAGGCTTTTTCCGCTTTCTCTATAGCATCAAGAATAGTCAGAATTCTATTGTGATGATCTAACTGAAAGGTCATAACTCAACTTGCAACCAAGATTGATACTCATTAGCAAGCTGCTTGAGGAAATCGAGTTCCTCGCCTTGAGGTGCACCAAACAGTTTGCGATATTCCCAACCTCGTTCATAACGACTCAACATTTGTTCAGGGGTAAACTGATAAACGTCTTTGGTTTGCCAACAAATTGCTTCTAGGAACGGGAGTTTTTTCGGGATAAATATTTGATAAGTCGAAGTTGTCATGGTTGATGCAACTGATTCATTATATCAAATCCGTTTGATTAATTGGCATAGCGAGCAAGATGCTCGCACTCCTCAAACGATTGGTAAGTGTAGTGGGAGCGTCTCGCTCCCTAACTCCAAAATCAGGGTTAATTTCTCGGATTTGATATTACTATTCCCTTTAACTTTACAATAGCATAAAACTAGAAAGCGCGATCGCGCAGTAAAGACGAACTCCGATCACGCAGCATAGATAAATTCTAGTCGCAGCAAAGATTGACTCAATCAATAATCGGTTTGCATTCATAAAGGTTTTGCCTCATTTAAAACCCGTTCCCGAATGAAAGGACTTAACCGCTATTCTAAAGACTAACTCACTCAATAATCGGTTTGCATTCATATAAAGTTTCGCCTCATTTAAAACCCGTTCTCGAAAAAATTTTACTTAGGCTCAGTTCCGTCCCTTTGCACAATGAGAAACAAAGCCTCATACCCCTTATAATTTAGGTATTGCAAGTTTTTTCAGCAGGAGTAAGGTTGGAAAAAAATTGCATCCTTAAACCAAGAAGCGTTGGAAAAATCCTTGTTACAGAGGTTGATTATCGTCTGAAACTAAATAAGCATCCAAAAAACCATCGGTCACCGTATTGGCAACCACAGTTCGACATTTTGGACAAAAGGCTTCTTCTCTAGTTTTGCCTCCTGGAACCCCCATAGGGGTTTCCACAACTTTTAGCTTTACCCCGCAGTTGGGGCATTCGATCAGGTCATTCTGTTTTTTCATATTTCGAGTAGAAACTAGATACGTGTAAAATCCGACAAGGCTTATACCAACTTAGGATAACGCACAGAAGAATAAAGCGATCACGCAAAGTGAGAACACGATTTATCTTTACTTTTGGCGCAGATCCCCTTTGCGCTCTCTATATCGTCTTTAGGGCTTGTTTGTTGGGCGAGATCGCGCTAACGATAAGCTGGGACTTATGCGGTTTCTGGTTAACCAAAGATAGCCTTTGCTAATTTGCTAGCTACTGTTTAATCAGCGTGATCGCGCTTTATTCAGCAAACCCTACCCTAGAAGAGCCGTAATTTCTCACTTTAATTATCTGCAACCAATTCTTTCTCATTTACAGATTCTGGTTCCTGCTTACCATTCGATCGCTGATCGCCATAATACATCAAGGGAATGATAAACAGCGTCAATGCAGAAGAAGTTAACATCCCCGTTAATAATGTCCATGCTAACCCCGACCACACAGGATCCCTGAGAATGGTTAATGTCCCTAACATGGTGGTGATACTGGTGAGGAGAATTGGGCGAAAGCGCACCGCACCCGCTTCGATCACCGCTTCTTTTAGTTCAATCCCTTCTTTGCGTCTGTCGCTAATAAATTCTAAAAGCACGATCGCGTTACGAACCACAATCCCAGCCAGTGCAATCACCCCAATCATTCCAGTTGCACTGAAATAAACCCCATTGAGGGAGAAGCCCACTAAAATTCCGATTAAGGCGAGGGGAATCGATCCCAGCATGATTAAGGGAATCTTGAAACTGCGGAACTGTCCCACAAGAATGATATAAATGAGAATCACCGCCACTAACATTGCTAACCCCAAATCGCGGAAGACTTCTAAGGTTAAATCCCATTCCCCATCCCATCGAATCGAGTAGCCTTCAGGTAAGGGATTACGGAAGAAATAAATCATTTGTTCTATTACCGCATAAACCGAAGAGCGATCGCCCATTTCTGCAAACACATAACTAACAGGCTGCTGATTTCTGTGAAAGATGGGCTGATCAACGGTTGTGGAATTAAAAGAGACCAATTCGGTTAAGGGAACTAAGTCTCCCTCTGGGGTCGGTAACTGAATCCGACGCAGATCATCAATAGATTGACGGTTTACTTCCGCAAAGCGGACTTGTATGTCAACAGGGGTTAATTCTCCAGGAACTTGTAAAGTTGACGCATCTACCCCAGCAATTGCCATATTAATGGTTTGGGCAACTTCTTCCGTACTTAAACCCGCTTCGCTAGTGCGTTGTCGATCCACTTCTAAGGTCATTTGCGGAATTAGATTTTTCGTCGATTCATCGATATCCACTACTTGACCTGTATCACGAAAAACGGAGGCGACTTCTTTGGCTAAATCTCGTTGGCGATCATAGTCTGGACCATAAATTTCTGCTAACATCGTGGATCGCACTGGGGGACCCGGTGGATCTTCAATGAGTTTGACAATGGCATTATTATCTTGGGCAATTTTAGTTAATTTTGGGCGTAAGCGAAAGACAACATCCTCAGAAGTGACAGACCTAGCATTTTCATTAGTGAGATGAACCCGAATATCGGCTAAATGTTCCTCGTCGCGTTCTGGTTTTCCCACTGACCGAAATAAGCCATTAAAATCAAAGGGGGCTCCCGTTCCAACATAGCTTTCAAATTGGACAATTTCCGAGTCTTCCTGAAGTACACTTTCTAGTTCTTTGACAATCCGATTGGTTTCATTTAATTCGGTTCCCTTCGGCGCATCTAATTCTACTAAAAAGGTATTTTCATTGCCTTTCGGTAACATTCGGAATTTTACCGCTTGCGTCAGGGGAAGGGCAAAACTCGCGAGTAATAATCCTGTGACAAAGAAAATTAAAAACCGCCGTCTTGTGGCTGAATCCAGTAGCGGTTCCATGATGCGACGATATAGACGATAAATGCGGTTGGGAACTTCCTCGTTAGAGTGACCATCATTGTTATTTGCAGTAGAACGCCTTTGTACTTTGATCACTCGGACTGCCAGATAGGGAGTCACAATAATTGCTAGAGCGGTACTAATCACCATCGCCACCGGAACATTGAAGGGAATCGGTCTCATATAAGGCCCCATCATGCCAGTGACAAAGCCCATGGGGATAAAGGCAAGAATAACGGTAATGGTAGAGAGAAGAATGGGAACGCCTAATTCCGCGACAGCAAGGATGGCAAGTTCTACTTTTTCTGAGAAGGATTGCTCTGACATTTCCTCGAAGCGACGGTGGATGTTTTCGGTTACTGCGATCGCGTCATCCACTAAAATCCCCAAGGATAAAATCAAGGCAAATAAGGTAATCCGATTAATGGTTTGTCCAGCGATCCAGCCGACTAATAGGGTTCCTGCTAGGGTTAAAGGAATCGCTAAAGCGACAATTAAGGCCTCCTGCCACCCTAAAAAAGCAACCAGTAAGACCACAACGATCGCGATCGATTGGAATAAACTAGTATAAAGATCCCCCACTTCTCGTGCGGCACTTCTCCCATCATTACGACTAACAGCGATTTCAATATCGTCAGGGAGATCAGATTTTAATTCCTCCACCCGATCAAAAATCTCTTCCGCCACAACTACCGCATTAGTTCCTTCTTTTTTAGCAATGCCAATGGTAATCGCAGGGCGTTCCTCAAATTCTTCCTCCGCCCTTAATTTGGGATCTGGATAGGGATTACTCACCTCCCAATCTTGACGGTTTAATAAACGGGAATAGGTTTCGCGATCGGCATAATCGTCCCAGACTCTAGCCACATCCCCTAAATAAATAGGAGAATTGTCCTCTCCTTCTCCAACTACCAAAGCTTCTAGTTCCGCCGCACTTTCTAAAAGATTGCCCCCTTCAATATAAATGCGTCGATTTCCCACTGCCACATCTTCAGCTTGGACACGGTTATTAGCCTCTTCTAAGGTTTCCGCGATCGCGCTTGGAGAGATCTCATAAGCCGCTAATTGTTCAGGATCTAAATCTACCCGAACCACTCGCGGTTGCCCACCAGCAATCGTTAAATTTCCTGTATTAGGAATCTTTCGTAACTCTCTTAAAATATGTTGTCCAACTCGATGCAACTGATTATCACTGTAATTATCTCCCGCGAGAGTGAGAGTTACAATTGAGACATCATCGACAATCAAGGGTTTCACCAAATAATCTACCCCTGACGGGAGCCTATCCTGCCAACTAAAAAGATGATTTTGCAGTCGAAATAAAGAGTTTTCCCAATTTTCCCCCACTTCAAACTGGACTGTCAACCGAGCTTCTCCTGTTTCCGAAACTGAGTAGATATCATCAATTCCGGGTAACTCCCGAATTTTTCCCTCCATTTGGACAGTCACCGTTTCTTCCACCACCTGTGCCGGAGCCCCTGGATAGTTAAAATATACATCTGCCCCAGGAACATCAATTTGGGGGTTTTCTTCTTTTGCGGTGAAAAACGCCGCTGCCAACCCAAAGATCACGAGGGCGACAATAATCAGGATCGTGACTTGGGAATTGACAAAATAAGCCGTAATACGACCAACAATATTGAGGGGGCGTTCTTGTTCAGGAGTATTAGTCATTCGTCATTCGTTATTTGTTATTCGTTATTTGTTATTCGTTATTTGTTATTTGTTATTCGTTATTTGTTATTCGTTATTTGGTCACTTATTATCGGGAATCGGGAATCGGAAATGTTTTGATCCGACTCCCTACTCCGCACTCCCGTATGCGTCGTTACTGGTAACTAGTCACTGCATTAGCCAACTTTAGTCGCGTGAACTTCTCCCATTACCGAAAAACTTTTCAGGAAAGGATTCACCATGCGAGGATCTTTAATCATCGCGCCATAGTCACCGACAAGGAATTTTAATTTCCCTTGCATATATGCGCCACTTAATCCCATCATATTGAGTCCTTTTTTGAACCATTTTTCCCAATCTTCGGGATCAGCTCGTAAATCCCAGTTTAAGGTTTGTCCGCTGTAATCGCCAGCTTCCACAGCTTTGCCGTTTTGAACCACTAACACACCGCGAGGCTGATCCTCTCCTTTAAACCCATAGCCAATCACAGAGTCAAAGTTAATTTTGGCTAAAGCGTCAGAGAGATCAGGTTCTGCATTCCATTTTTCTTGGTAGGTTTGCATCCATTCAGGGGAAAATAAATCTGCCATTGTTCAAATCTCCTTTCTAATTTTCTATGCTACATGATTACGTGGTTAATTCAAAACCAAGATTTTGTCATTCATCATTGGTTCTTCGGGAAACAGGAAATCGGTCACTGGTAACTGGTCACTGGTAACTGGTCACTGATCAACAGATTCTCTTCCCAACGACGAGGCGGGGTGGCATTACGGATATCGCGCCAAATCTGAGTGGCGGCTAAAGCCCCATCACCCACAGCCACAGCAACTTGGTTTAAACCAACTCTCAAGTCACCAATAGCGAAAATGCGAGGATGGGAAGTGCGTCTCATTTTGTCTGTGATTAAATTATTCCCTTGATAATCCAGATCAAAGCGTTTTAAGTAATCGTTATAATACTTCGATCCCATGGAAACTAATCCTGTTTCCAACTCAACCACGGAACCGTCGGTTAACTCCACACCCGTCATTTGATGGTTTTCCCCAAGAAACTGTTTAATCGGAGTTTCAATCAGAGGATAGCCATGATCTTTTAACTTTTGACGTAATTCTGAGCTAACTTCAAACATTCCGTGAGTAAAGATGGTAATGTAAGGGGTAAACCAGCTTAAGTTAAAGACCATTTCTTCAATACTGGCTTCACTTCCTGCAAAGAAGCCGCATTTCTTATCGGTCATTTCATAGCCATCACAGACCATGCAAACGTGCAGATTATACCCTGCATATTCATAAACGTTTTGCATATTTTCTAGGGGAGGAAGTTGGTCGATCAGGCCACTGGCGACAATAATATATTTGGCGCGTAAAACTGGATAGATACTGTTATTATTGCGTCCAACTTTTGTGGTGACGGCAAAGGTTTCCCCTTCATCAACGATATCCTCTACAAAACCATTCAGAAAATCCCCATCTAAAGAGAGATAATGATCCTTTCCTTGCTTGAGAAGTTCACTTCCTGGAGTATCTGGGGGTAAGCCCAAATAGTTGTGTAACTCCTGCATCCAAAACGAGCGCGCTTTTCCTTTATCAATGATTAAGCTAGAGAGATTAAATCGTTGTAGGTAAATTCCAGCGGATAACCCACCAGTACCGCCCCCGACAACAATCGTATCATAAATGTGATCTTGTCGCTGGTCTAAATTTTTGCGACTAATCTGCATACTTAACCTCCAACTTGGTTATTTGTTACTCGTTGCTCACTGCTCATTGATCACTGTGTGGTGGGGAGTCCTTGTTTTTGCCATTCCATCATTCCTCCCGTGATGTTATAAACACGGCTAAATCCCGCTTTAATTAATTGTTTCGCCGCGATCGGGCTCCGATGTGAGGTTAAACAAATGACTGCCATGGGCTGATCTTTGGGAAGTTCCCGAAACCATTTTGGCAGTAATAACCGTCTTAACCCCGGAATCATGCCAAAAGAAAGGCGAAAGAGGCTTAAGTTCACCGCTTGGGGCGCATGACCAGTCTTATATTCAAAAATTGTCCGCACATCAATTAATATCGGGTGACGAGCCATTTTTTGATATTGTTTCGGTGAGATTTGCCTCAATGATGGCTGTGATGTTGCTGTAACCATTGTTTTTTGTCTCCTATATTTTCTTGATTATTGCGATCGACAGGTTTTGAAGCCCAGAATGCTGTAAACAGGGCAAATGCCAACAATTGCTGTTAGCGCAAGCACTGCTGCCGCTACACTTAAAATGATTCCTGTGGTGGTGCCACTATAGCTATTTATTCCTAGAAATAACAGAAGACCTCCTCCGCCCAATCGGAAAACGCGATCGAGCCATCCCACATTTTGAGACATCAGATTTTTCCTCCTTTGCTACTCTATTAATAAATATATAACCAATTAGTAATTTAGTCAAATCATTCATTCAATCTGTTATCATTATTATATAAATATATAGTAGTATCAAGACGGACTTATAACACGATGGCACATATTGCAATCATTGGCGGTGGATTTGGGGGACTTTCTGTCGCCTACGAACTCAGACACCTTCTGGGTAGAAACCATGAAATTACCTTAATTTCCGATGAAACCACCTTTACGTTTATCCCCTCATTACCTTGGGTTACCTTTGGTTTGAGACGCTTAGAACAAGTGCAATTACCTTTAGAACCGTTATTGAAACGGAAAAATATTCGTTGGCAAAATGGTAGGGTAACACAACTAGACCCTGATCAACAACGAGTGATGGTAGAAGGGGAGATTCAGTTTGACTATGACTATCTTGTCATTGCCACCGGTGCTTCTTTGGCTTATAATTTGATGCCCGGTTTGGGGCCAGAAGAGGGTTATACACAATCAGTGTGTAACGCTCATCACGCAGAAATGGCAAGAGAAGCATGGAATGAATTTCTGGAAAACCCAGGACCCATTTTAGTAGGGGCAGTTCCAGGGGCGAGTTGTATGGGGCCGGCGTATGAAGTAGCCCTGTTAGCCGACTATGTTTTAAGGAAAAAAGGAATCCGTGACCAAGCCCCAATTACCTTTATTAGTCCCGAACCCTACTTAGGACATTTAGGAATTGGGGGGATGGCAAATTCAGGGAAGTTAGTTACGGAACTGATGCAAGAGCGCGATATTGATTGGGTAGAAAATGCCGAAATTGCCGAAATTCACGAAGACCGGATTAAATTGACCGATGGTCAGGAGTTTCCATTTAAATACTCAATGTTTTTACCGCCTTTCCGAGGAGCGCAGTTTTTAAAAGATGTGCCTGGGTTAACCGATGAGAAGGGATTTTTGCCTGTGTTAGACACCTATCAGCATCCTGAATATCCTTCTATCTATAGCGCAGGAGTGGTAACTCAATTAGCCCCTCCAGAAAAAACAGAAGTTCCTCTGGGGGCACCGAAAACCGGTCAAATGACGGAATCCATGGCGATGGCGGTGGCCCACAATATCGCAAAAGAATTGGGAGTGATCAAAGCTCGTCCGGTGAAACCCAGTTTAGAGGCGATTTGTATGGCAGATTTTGGCGATACGGGCATTATCTTTATCGCTGCGCCGGTTGTCCCCGATCCTAGTGTGGGGCATCGTCGCCATGCTACCGCCTTAAGAGGGCTTTGGGTGAACTGGGTGAAAAATGCCTTTGAGTGGTATTTTTTGATGAAAATGCGCTGGGGAACTGCGGTTCCTTGGTTTGAAAAGCTCGGACTTTTCCTTTTGCGGTTATCGTTAGTTACTCCCATTTCTGAAACCGCAAAGCCAAATCAGACTTTAACACAACTTAAAAGGTGATTTATGAATGATTTAGTCAGTGTAGGAGGTCGCTATGAGTTTTTAGCGAACCGCTTCAAACTGTTAAGTGAACCTACTCGATTGCGAATTTTAGAAGCCATTTGTAGTGAGGAGTTGAAAGTGAGTGAGATTTGTCAACGCACAGGGGTTCAACAAGCCAATGTGTCTAAACAGTTGCAACTGCTACGGGCGGAGGGGGTGGTTGCTTGTCGGCGAGTCGGAACTTGTCGTTATTATCACGTGATTGATCAAGAGTTGCTTCAACTTTGTGATCGCGTAGTTGATGATTAATGCAGCAAAGAGGCATAAAAGTATGCAAATATCACAGAAAAAAACTATCATTGGAATCACTGGTTTGATGATTCTGGTAACAGCAGGAGGCTTTTGGGGAATCAATACTGTCTTGAAACCGATTCAGGTGTCTTCACAAACTGAAGAAAGTGAAGAAAGTGAAGAAAAAACCGAGGAAATAACGGTAGAAACAGCAACGGTAAGTCGTCAGGTGGGGCAGGGCAATCGCGTTTTAACCGGAACTGTGGAAGCCGATAAATCCAGCACCCTCAGCACTCGGGTTTCAGGTGCGATTCAAGAACTGTTAGTCGAAGAAGGAGAATCAGTGCAAAAAGGAGACCTGATTGCTCGCATTGACAGTCGGGATTTACAAGCCCAAAGAAATGAAGCCCAGGCTAATATTACCGAAGCGGAAGCCTCAGTCAACTCAGCGCGATCGGCTTATATCAGTGCTCAATCTCAGAAAAGCCAAGCCGAAGCTAGAGTAAAAGAAGCCCAAGGACAACGGCAAGAAGCTGAAGCCGAGTTAGCGGATGCCGAACTGCACCAGCGACGGATGAAAATGCTGTATGAAAACGGGGCAGTGAGTGAATCTCGACTTGATGAAGCCAACACGCAATTAGCCACCGCCCAAGCCCGTATTGAGCAAATTCAAGCCAATATTCAACGAGCAGAAGGTGAGGTAGAACAAGCGGGATCGCAGATGGAAGAAGCTCAAAGCAACATTGAGCAATCTGAAGGGAGAGTTGAACAAGCCTCAGCTAACCTAGAACGAAGCCTCGCTGACCTAGACTACGGCGAAATCAAAGCCCCCTTTAATGGAGTGATTACCCATGAACACACCCAAGAAGGAGCTATGGCAGGTTCGGGAGAACCCATTGTTAACATTCAAACCACTGATGACCTAGAATTTCGCGTTTCTATTCCCGAATCCCTTTTAAACCAAATTTCCGTTGGGGAAACGGTTCCCCTTGAATTTAGTGGTATTGAAAGAGAGGTAAACGGGAAAGTGAAACAAATTGTTCCCAATGCTGATCCCCGTTCCCGTAGCTTTACCGCCAAAATTCAACTTCCCTCCGATGAACAACTCATTCCCGGAATGTTTGGTCGTCTTTCCCTATCCACCCAAGAAACAGGAGGATTAACCGTTCCTCAATCTTCAGTGGTGGAAAAATTTGGTCTAACTGGAGTTTATCGGGTGGTGGATAACCAAGCCCAATTTACCACCGTTACTCTCGGGAGTGAAAAAGCCGACCAAGTCCAAGTTCATTCTGGACTAAACCCAGAAGACACAATTATTCTTAATCCCTCTTCCGAGATTAAAGATGGTGTTACTGTAAGCGTCAATTAAGGAGAAATCAAAATGCCTAAATTACTATCAACAATAATGCTTTCACTTTTGTTAGCTTTTAGCCTGTTTTTCCTTCCCCTTAAAGAAGCAAAAGCCCAACCACAACCAGAACAATTAGGCGAAATTGTGCAAGAAATTGAATCTTTAGATGCCATGCGTTCTAGTCTCGCAGGAACTCTGGAAGGAACGGACGAAACTCCTACTCTAGAAACCTTTAAACAAGTCTGTAAACCTGTGGGAATGCGAGCCAAACAACTTAGCCAAGAAAACCCTTGGGATGTGAAACAAGTTGCTGAAAAATATCGAAATCCCGCTCATGCACCCACCGCCAGAGAAGCAACTGCCCTAGAAAAATTTGCCAATAATCCAGACTTATTTGGCTTTTGGGAAACGGGTGATCAAGAAACCTATTATTATCGCCGTATTAATGTCGAAGCCACTTGCTTAAAATGTCATGGCATGAAATCAGAACGCCCAGAATTTGTTAAACAACGCTATCCCGAAGATAAAGCCTATGATTTCTCTGTCGGAGATTTACGGGGAATGTATCGGGTTGTTATCCCCGAAGTCAAAGCACAAATTCAAGCTGCCTTAAATTAAAAGGAGGTAAAAATGATTAATCAAACATTCCGTAAAATAATATTAGGGCTAACTGTAATTACCTTAATTTTAGGAGTCAGTAGTATGATTCCACACCCTGCTCATGCTGAAATTCGCACAATAGAAGAAGGAGAAAATCAAGTCGTTTATCAATCGCGACAGAAACTATTTGATCGTTATAATCAGACTTGGCAAGCGATCGCGTTTCAGCGCATTACCTCAGATGGAAAAGAACCATTTACTATTCGGCTTTCGGGATTTCCAGGAAAAACTGAAATTGATCATCCCCAACCGCTAACTGTTAAGCTACCCACGGGAGAAACTTTTGAGGCTGAAGATATTTCCGACAGAGCGTTCGTCGATAAATCTCCTGCTGGTAATATTGGTCAATATGACTTTGAAAAAATTATTTTTGAGTTACCCAACGCTTTAGAAGTCGTCTTTTCTGTACCAACAACAGACGGATATAATCTGGAAATGCCAGTTTCTCCTTTATCTATTCAAGAATGGAAAAAAGTTGCCCAAAAACGCTAAAAGCAATTAAAAATTAAGGAGGAATAAAATGTGGAAAACATTCCTAACAATCTGTCTTAGCTTTTTCCTTTGGATCGGAGGAGCTAATTATCTAATCCCGAATTATTCTTATTCCTCCAATATGGCTTTAAGTGCTACTCTTTCTTCAGAGGAAATAGAAGAAGTCGTTGCTCAATTTCTCACTAACATCCCTGGGGGATATTATGGGGTAAAAGAAGCTGATGAAATTGAAAGATTAGTAGAAAAAGAAAACGCTCAACTGATTGATGTTCGTGAACCTTTAGAATATGTAAGAGGACATATTTTGAATGCGATTAATATTCCCCTACGAGACTTAGTGAAAAAGCAAGATAAAATTGCTAAAGATCGACCTGTTATTCTATATTGTTCTGTTGGTTATCGCACCGCCATTGGCTTAGAAGCCTTACGTCTTTTAGGCTATGATAACGTTATGGGATATCCAGGTAGTGTTGAAGGTTGGAAAGCAACCGGAAAATCACTCAACTAACCATTTCTGAAAACTATTGTTACACGCTGATTTGTCCTTTGTTGTTTTTTTCTCTTTCCCCCCTTTCAAAGGGGGGCTAGGGGGGATAAACTAAGCTGACTCAGGTTTCGGTAAAGAGGAGGGATGGAGTAGCAACTCTGCAGTGGAGCGTTTTTCAACCATTTCTCGGGTAATCTCACAGCTGCGGATATCTTTACGAGAGGGTAAGTCATACATGATATCGAGCATGATTTCTTCAATGATTCCCCGTAAGGCTCTTGCACCAGTTTTACGGCGATTGGCTTCTTGCGCGATCGCGCGGAGAGCTTCTTCGGTAAATTTTAACTCAATGTCATCCATCCCCAACAGCTTCTGATACTGTTTCACAAGGGCGTTACGTGGTTGCGTCAAGATGGAAATTAACGCTTCTTCGTCTAAGGGTTCAATCACCGCCGAAACTGGAATCCGTCCCACAAACTCAGGAATCATACCAAACTTAATAAAATCATCTGGCTGGAGATGCTGCAAAATATCCGCCGTGCGTTTTTCCTTGGTGAGAGTTTCTCCTTCTTCCCCATGAATAAAGCCAATGGACTTGCGACCAATGCGCTGTTCTACCACTTTATCCAGTCCGACAAACGCGCCGCCACAGATAAATAGGATATTACTAGTATCAATCTGAATACAGTCTTGATAGGGGTGTTTCCGTCCGCCTTGTGGCGGCACATTGGCTACTGTTCCTTCTAACATTTTTAAGAGGGCTTGCTGCACCCCTTCTCCTGAAACATCCCGAGTAATGGAAGTGTTTTCACTCTTGCGCGCTACCTTATCAATTTCATCAATGTAGATAATGCCACGTTGGGCTTTTTCAATATCGGAGTCGGCGACTTGTAATAAGCGCAGTAAGATATTTTCTACATCTTCTCCCACATAGCCCGCTTCGGTGAGGGTGGTAGCATCAGCAACAGCAAACGGCACTTCCAAAATCTCAGCCAAGGTTTGGGCTAAAAGGGTTTTACCACAACCGGTGGGGCCAATTAACAAGATATTAGACTTTTGTAATTGTACCCCGTTATCTCCTTCCGAATAGCCTTCTTCTAAAAGACTGAGACGCTTGTAGTGATTATAAACCGCCACCGAAAGTACTTTTTTCGCCTCTTCTTGACCAATGACATAGTCATCAAGATGACTTTTAATCTCTTTCGGTTTGAGAATTTGGTTTAAGGAGAGCTGGCTTGACCCCTGCCGTTTTTCCTCTTCTGTGGGAGCCACTGCACCGCCAGAGCGAGAAGACGGTTCAATTAACTCATCATCCAAAATCTCGTTACATAATTCTACACATTCATCGCAGATATAAACCCCTGGACCGGCGATTAGTTTCCGAACTTGTTCTTGGGATTTGCCACAAAAGGAACATTTTAAGTGGGAGTCAAATTTAGCCATAGTTAATACCTGAGTCTGCTTATTTTAGATGGTCTAACTGGCAGCCACTTCCCGAGGGGAACGAGTCTGCGAAGAAATCACTTGGTCAATTAAGCCATATTCAACGGCTTCGGCAGCGGACATATAGAAATCGCGATCGGTGTCATCTGCAATGCGCTCTAAGGGCTGTCCGGTGTGGTAGGCGAGGAGTTCATTCAGGGTGTTTTTAATATAAAGAATTTCCCGCGCTTGAATTTCAATATCCGCTGCTTGTCCTTGCGCCCCGCCGAGGGGTTGGTGAATCATAATCCGCGAGTTGGTTAATGACATCCGTTTTCCGGCTGCGCCCCCGGCCAAGAGAAACGCCCCCATACTGGCAGCTAACCCATAGCAAATGGTTGCCACATCAGGTTGAATTTGCTGCATGGTGTCATAAATGGCCATGCCCGCATAAACTGAACCCCCTGGAGAATTAATATACAGTTGAATGTCTTTTTCGGGGTCTTCCGCCTCTAAAAATAGCATTTGTGCGACTACAGAGTCAGCGATTTGGTCATCCACAGGCATTCCCAAAAAGACAATGCGCTCTCGGAGAAGACGGGAGTAAAGATCAAAGGCGCGTTCCCCCATTCCAGATTGTTCTACCACCATGGGGACAACCGCATCTTGAGGCTTGTACTGGGGAGATGCACCACTGATTAGATCAGAATCGGGCATTTGGGAGTAAATCATAAATTTCTTGGCGTTGCGATCAAACGTTAATTTCCTTCTTTCTTCATTATGGCTTATTCGTTTGCCTCCTTGGCTTCACTGGTAACGGCTTCTGGTTCGGATTCCTCCTGTTCGCTTTGTAGGGTTCCTTCTGGAACTAACTCGACTTCCACTTGTTCCCGTAGCCATTCTAAGGTTTTTTCTTGACGGAGATCTTCTTCCACATATTCATGGAGCCGTTCTTCCTCATAGTCTTGTTCTTGCTCTTCCAGTTGTTTTCGCACTTCCTCAGCTTTATTGTTAATTTCTTCAGGGGTGGGATTCAGCCCTTCTTGTTTGGAAATTTCTACGAGGATGGAACTTTGTTTGAGGCGAGCAATGGCATCGGGGCGCGATCGCTGCTTCATTTGCTCAACCATTTCTTTGGTCATCATTTGACGAACATCAATGCCATACTGAGCCATTTGCATCGCCGTTTGCGTGATGATCGTTTGCAGTTCTTGTTCGATCATCGTTTCCGGCAATTCCATTTCCGTTTGCTCAATCAAAGCCTGAACAATGGCTTGCTCAATATTATTCTTGGTCTGTTCTTGCGCCTGTTCTTCATATTGCTGCTTTAAGGCTTCTCGCCATTCCTCTAGGCTGGAATGTTCTCCTACATCTTCAGCAAACTCATCATCGAGTTCTGGCAATTCTTTCGCTTTTAATTCTTTGAGCGTAACGGTAAAGTTAATCGTTTTTCCCGCTAAATCTTCTCTAGCATAGTCTTCGGGAAAGGTAATGGGAATTTCTTTGGTTTCCCCAGCATTCATCCCCACAACGCCTTCCACCATCCCTTCAATGAACTTCCCTTCTTCTAATTCCAGTTCAAAATCAGTGGCTTGTGCGCCTTCAATGACTTCGCCTTCTTCCGAACGGGCTTCATAGTCAATAATTGTTGTATCACCCATAGCAGCCGCGCGATCTTCTACTGGGGCGAGGGTGGCTTCTTCTTCCCGTTTTTGTTGTAAATAATTTTCGACCTTTTGGGAATCGGCTTTAACTTCTTCAGCTTGAACTTTTAAGTTTTTGTAGTCACCGAGTTGAATTTCTGGAGGAACATCCACTGAGGCTTTAAAAGTTAAAGGGTCACCTGGATTGTATTGTTGAGAAAGTTCCTCAAATTGGGAAATGAGCTGATAATTCCCTAACGCATCCACCTCTGCTTCTTTAATCGCTTCATCAATGGACGGCTGTAAGAGTTCTTCGAGAGCCGCCTCTTTTAAGCGTTGTTTGCCAAATCGTTGTACCAAGACTTGGCGAGGAACTTTCCCTTTGCGAAATCCTGGAATGTTCGCCGACTGCTTTAAGTTTTTTAATACCTTCTCATAGGCTTTTTGGGTTTGTTCCCCTGGAATTTCAATCTCAAGACTGACTTGGCTATCGGGGAGTTTTTCTTGGGTAACTTTCATATAATAACGTTATTGTAAGGATTGACTAGGTTGTACAAGAGACGAACTCAATAGTAAGCTAGAGTGATAATAGAGAGACATTTGCTAGTCTAACGGGAGCATCAGACATAAGACAAAGTCCGACTCGTTATTGTAGCATTGCCAAACGCAGTGTAAATTAGTTATTAGTTATTCGTTACTTGCTATTTGTTCGATCTCTTTCTAGATTCTGATTTAAATGACAAGTTATAACTAAAAGTTATCATCACTCAAGGAGGAAAATCATTTGTCAGGAGGAATCCGAGTCGCAATTTTAGGCGCAACTGGGGCTGTCGGTCGTGAATTAATACAGCTTTTAGAAGAGCGGACATTTCCAGTATCGCAATTAAAATTACTTGCCTCGCCGCGATCAGCCGGTCAAACCATTTCCTTTCGGGGAGAAACCTTGACAGTAGAAGCGGTGAGTGCCCAGGCCTTTCAAGATGTGGATTTAGTTTTGGCTTCAGCAGGGGGAGCAACCAGTAAGAGTTGGGCGCAAACCATTGTGGATGCAGGTGCGGTATTAGTGGATAATTCCAGTGCGTTTCGCATGGATCAAACCGTCCCCTTAATTGTCCCAGAAATTAATCCCCAAGCGGTTGCCCAACATCAAGGCATTATTGCGAACCCGAATTGCACAACGATTTTAATGGGTGTGGCAATTTTCCCCTTACATCAAATTCACCCCATTCAACGCTTAATTGTTGCCACTTATCAGTCTGCTTCTGGTGCAGGGGCAAAAGCCATGGCGGAGGTAAAAGCCCAAGCTCAAGCGATTCTTAATGGCGAAACTCCTCCCACTGAGGCGTTTCCTTATCCTCTTGCCTTTAATGTCTTTCCCCATAATTCTCCCTTAACCGAACAGGGGTATTGCCAAGAAGAAATGAAAATGGTAAAAGAGACAAGGAAGATTTTTGACGCACCTGATTTACGAATTAGTGCCACTTGTATCCGAGTGCCGGTGTTAAGAGCGCATTCGGAGGCAATTAATTTAGAATTTGCCGAGCCATTTCCGGTGGGGAAAGCTAAGGAAGTGTTAGCCCAAGCCCCTGGGGTAGAAGTGCAAGAAGATTGGGAGAACAATTATTTTCCCATGCCCAATGAAACCACGGGTAAGGATGAGGTATTTGTGGGGCGCATTCGTCAAGACATTTCCCATCCCTGTGGGTTAGAGTTGTGGTTGAGTGGCGATCAAATTCGCAAAGGAGCTGCCCTGAATGCGGTACAAATTGCTGAATTGTTGGTGAAAGATCAGTTATTGCCAAAAACAGAAAAGGCTGTGTCAGTGTAAGAAAACGTGAGAGAGTCAAGAATGACAAGTGTCGATTTTGGACAGGTGCTAACGGCGATGGTAACGCCTTTTACTGTAGAGGGTGAGGTGAATTATGCTGTCGCTGAGAAGTTAGCCGATTATTTAGTGAATAATGGAACGGAAACCGTGGTGGTTTGTGGAACCACTGGCGAGTCGCCGACTCTCACTTGGGAAGAAGAATATGAGTTATTCCAAGTGGTGCAAAAAGCGGTGGGAAATCGCGGTAAGGTGATGGCGGGAACAGGATCGAATTCCACTCATGAGGCGATCGCTGCGACGACTAAAGCTGCGAAATTGGGATTAGATGGCAGTTTGCAAGTGGTTCCCTATTACAGTAAGCCACCGCAAGAAGGGTTGTATCAACACTTTAGCGCGATCGCGCAGGCAAGCCCTGACCTGCCCATAATGCTCTATAATATCCCTGGGCGTACTGGGAAAAATTTAGAAGTGGAAACTGTCGCCAAACTGGCGAAACTAGATAATATCGTGGCGATTAAAGAAGCTAGCGGAGATTTAGATCAAGTTTCGGAAATTCGCACCGTTACTCCCCCAGAATTTGGCATTTATTCAGGAGATGATTCTTTAACCCTCCCCCTACTTGCTGTCGGTGGAACAGGGGTTGTCAGTATTGCCAGCCATTTAGTCGGGTTACAATTGCAAGAGATGATCACGGCATTTAAAAATGGTAAACTAGAGACAGCGCAACGATATCATTTGAATTTATTTCCCTTATTCCGAGGGCTATTTTTATCGACGAATCCGATTCCAGTGAAAACAGCCCTAAAGCTACAAGGTTGGGATGTGGGAACACTGCGATCGCCGCTTTCAGAATTATCACCAGAGTTAGAAACGAAATTAAAAGATGTCTTAGCCAACTTATCCCTACTGTAATTATTATTTTTAATTCTTAGTCAAAATTAAGTTTTATTTGTCAGGGGAATTATAGCTTTCCCCCGAACAGAATAGTTTTTTTATATCAATTCGTCCTTATCAATTGTTCATTAACACAAGGAGACACAATCTATGACTCAAAACGGATCACAATCGAATTTACGAATTATTCCCCTCGGTGGCTTACACGAAATTGGCAAAAATACCTGCATTTTGGAATATAACGATGAAATGATGTTACTGGATGCAGGGATTGGTTTTCCCAATGAAGATATGCACGGGATTAATGTTGTTTTACCCGACATGACCTATTTACGGGAAAACAGCCATAAAATTAAGGGGATGATTGTCACCCACGGCCATGAAGATCACATTGGTGGCATTGTTTATCACCTGAAACAGTTTGATATTCCTGTTATTTATGGGCCACGTCTTGCCCTTGCTTTATTGGAAAACAAGTTAGAAGAAGCTGGACTGACAGATCGAACGGTTTTAAAGCGGGTGCAACCTCGGGAAACAGCTAAAATCGGTCAGTCTTTTTCTGTGGAGTTTATTCGCAATACTCACTCTATCGCTGATAGTTGCTGTGTTGCCATTACTACCCCCATTGGTGTGGTGATTCATACAGGGGACTTTAAGGTGGATCATACCCCTGTGGATGGGGAACATTTTGATTTCCATCGTCTCGCAGAATATGGGGAAAAAGGAGTCTTATGCTTATTAAGTGACTCCACCAATGCCGAAAGCCCCGGTCATACTCCCTCAGAAAATTCCGTGCGACCCAATCTCAGCCGTATCTTTTCGGAGGCGGAGGGACGAGTTTTAGTAACAACGTTTGCTTCTTCGGTGCATCGAGTGCGAATTATTTTAGAACTCGCTGAGAAACATAACCGTGTTGTGGGCGTGGTCGGGCGATCTATGTTAAATGTCATTGCCCATGCCCGTAATCTGGGCTATATCAAGTGTCGGGATGATTTATTTGTTCCCATGAAGGAGTTGAATAAATATCCTGATGAACGAGTCATTATTCTCACCACGGGGTCACAAGGGGAATTAATGGCGGCGATGACCCGCATTTCTAAAGGGGAACACCATCAGATTAAAATCCGAGAAACTGATACTGTTGTCTTCTCTGCGAACCCTATTCCAGGTAATACCATTGCGGTAGTTAATAGCATTGACCGCTTGATGATGTTGGGGGCAAAAGTGATTTATGGTCGTCAGCAAGGGATTCATGTGTCTGGACATGGATCGCAAGAAGATCACAAATTAATGTTGGCTTTAACGAAGCCTAAGTTTTTCGTTCCCTTCCACGGTGAACATCGGATGCTGGTGAAACACGCGGAAATGGCGCAAGCCATGGGGATTCCGAAAGAAAATATGGTCATTATTAATAATGGCGATGTGGTGGAAGTCTCCCCCGATAAAATTGAAGTAACTGAACAAGTGCAGTCGGGGATTGAATTAGTGGATCATTCTGGTGTTGTTCACAAAGATATTATAAGTGAACGGCAACAGTTGGCTGTGGATGGCTTGATTACTGTTGCGGTGGCTGTGGGGTTAGATGGCAAAATTTTAGCCCAGCCAGAGGTCAATTTACGCGGTGTGGTTACCCCGATTGAACCGACGAAGGTTAAGCAAATGATTCTCCGCAGTGTGGAACAAAGTATCAGTAAATACTGGAGTCATCTTGCCACAACTGGCAATGGAACGCCTTTAGAAAAAGATATTGACTGGAGTGAGTTGAAGGTAGAAATTGAGGGCGGTTTGAAGCGGTTAATTCGACGAGAGTTGAAGAGTCAACCCACTGCTATTTGTTTATTACAAACCCCAGCAGATTACTCAGCGAAGCCCAAAACCAATGGCACAAGCACTAATGGTGATAAGCCGAAGCCTGTGAAATCTAGCAATAATGGTGACAGCAATAATGGAACGGCGCTTAAAAAGGACTTTCAGGGTCGTCGTCGCCGTCGTCGTTCTGCTTCTGTATCTTCCTAGAGTTTGATTACTACTTTAGGCAGATTTTGTCAAACAGATTGCAAAATAATGTTGCGGAATGTGAAAGGATTGTTACATTGTAAGTAACAGTCTGAAATGAAGGAATTAAAATTATGACTTTCGGAATCTTTCCGCAACCTGCCCCTTTTAAGGAAAAGTCTCGCGTCTATGATCTCAAAAGTCGCTTAGACTGGGGAGAACCGGCGTTAACTATTATTGATGTGCGCGATCGCGCTACCTTTAATCAAGGTCATATTATGGGCGCGATTTCTTTTCCCCGTGAAGAAGTTATTAGTCGAACTGAGTCAAATTTAGAGCGCGATCGCGATCTCTATATCTACTCTGATACGGATGAAGAAACCGCAGATGTCGCAAATCGTCTAAGAGAAGCTGGTTTCAAGCGTGTCGCTGAATTAACTGGCGGATTAGGCGCGTGGAAAGCAGCCGATTATCCAGTCGAAGCTACTTCCACAGTTGCCTAGTAATCCACAGCAAACATCTTTCTCCTGAGGTCACAATAACATTCTTCCTACCATTCACGGTAGGATTTTTTGATGAATCATTAAGTTTTCCCTCAGTTATGGAAGTTTTTGCTGAGTTCATTATTATTAGTCTTGTCTTTCTCTTTGGGGCTGCCATTGGAAGTTTTTTAAATGTAGTTATCTATCGCATTCCCGCTAAACTCTCGCTGCTTTATCCCCCTTCGAGATGCCCAGTTTGTCTCCATAAATTGGGAAAAACAGAAAATGTTCCGATTTTAGGTTGGCTGTGGCTACGGGGGAAATGTCGCCATTGTCAAACTCCCATTTCTCCTCGTTATCCCATTATTGAAACGGTAACTGCTTTATTATTTGTTGCGGTTTATCTGCATTTTGATTTGAGTCTGGCGACAGTTGCTTATTGGGGCTTTTTAAGCTGGTTACTGGCTTTATCTCTCATTGATTACGATACGATGACTTTACCCAATTCCTTAACCCAATCGGGGTTAGTGATGGGCTTAGGATATCAAGCTGTAAACGGCTGGTATGGGGAAGGTTTAGCAATTCCAGAACAAATAATGACAGGGATTATTGGGGCAGTTTTAGGGATTTGGCTCTTTGATCTTATTACCTTAGTTGCTTCTGGAGTATTAGGGCAAACTGCTATGGGGGGCGGTGATGCCAAATTAGCGGCGATGATGGGGGCTTGGTTAGGCTGGAAACTCTTGCTAGTGGGGTGTTTTCTCGCCTGTGCAGTGGGGGCTTTTATCGGTGGTGGCGCGATCGCGCTGGGAATTCTCTCTCGTCGTGATCCCATGCCCTTTGGCCCCTTTTTAGCCTTAGGAGGCGCGATCGCGGTTTTTTATGGCGAAACCCTCATTTCTGCCTATGTTAGTCTCTTTTTCCCTACGATATAATCTCCTTTCTAATTGCTATCTAGCAATATGATCTGGTTTGGCCCTTGCTAAGGGGGGATCCACTCTAACCTAACTTTTGGCAAATGAGATAATTGCCTCTTGCCAAATTTAGCTCAATGCGCTATAAATAGGGAAGGTTAATTTTTCACGCTCATCTTCTCTGCGAGAGCTAACTCCAATCCGCGTGAAAACAGGATATAACCGTAGCATTTAAGAAATTTATACAAAGCGAAGAGAATTTATGACTAAGCAAGTAGCTCACCCCATGGTGAAGTTGCAACGTCAAGTGCAGTCACTGGTTGAATCCAAACTGCTAAAACCAACTGACAGCATCTGGAAAATTGCCCTTCTCTATGGCGAGGAATGGTCTTACTGGAAAAATGAACTCCTAGAGTTTGGGTTTTCCATGCAAGATCCTGTCCAAGAAATTATTATCGTTGATGAATGGGATGAGGAGTGAAGTTAGGCTTCATCCCTCAATTCCCCTAGATAACTCAATAGCATCCCCTTGAACTCTTCTCGTTTTCATCCTGACACCATTAGTGCCATTCGCGAACAAGCCGACATTGTTGATGTTGTCTCCGACTATGTCGTATTAAAGAAGCAAGGAAAAGACTATCAAGGGTTATGCCCCTTTCATGAGGAAAAAACCCCCAGTTTTACCGTTAGCCCCAGTAAACAGTTTTATCATTGCTTTGGCTGCGGTGCTGGGGGCAATGTTTTTAAGTTTCTCATGGAATTGGGGAAACAGTCTTTTGGCGAAGTGGTGTTAGACTTAGCCCAACGCTATCAAGTTCCCCTGAAAACCCTTGAACCAGAACAACAGGAGGAAATTCAACGGGAGTTATCACAGAGAGAACAACTTTATGAGATTTTAGCAGTTGCAGGTAATTTCTATCAGCACGTTTTATATCAATCTCAAGGAAAAACCGCCCTAGAATACTTCCAAAACCAACGGCAATTAAGCGAAGAAACGATTGCTAGCTGGGGGTTAGGCTATGCGCCACAGGGATGGGATACCCTCTATCGCTATTTAATCGAACAAAAACGCTATCCTGTGGGGTTAGTAGAAGAAGCGGGATTGATTCAGCAACGGAAGTCGGGAAATGGCTATTATGATCGATTTCGCGATCGCGCTATGATTCCGATTAAAGATCCCAAAGGGCGCATTATTGGCTTTGGCAGTCGCACCTTAGGAGACGGGGAACCGAAATACTTAAACTCCCCCGAAACTCCCTTATTTGATAAAAGTAAAACCCTATTTGCCCTCGATAAAGCCAGAGATGCGATTCGCAAAGAAGATTATGTCATTGTCGTTGAAGGGTATTTTGACGCGATCGCGCTTCATAGTGTGGGGATTAAACCCGTAGTGGCTTCCTTGGGAACAGCCTTTAGTAAAGATCAAATCCGTCAACTTTTACGCTATACCGAATCCAAACAAATCATCTTTAACTTTGATGCTGATAACGCAGGCATTACCGCCACCCAACGCGCCATTGGCGAAATTGAACCCCTCGTTTATGCCGGGCAAGTCCAACTACGCATTTTAAACCTTCCTGGGGGAAAAGATGCCGATGAATTTTTACATCAAAGTGAAAATGCAGCCCAACAATACCGACAGCAATTAGAAACCGCACCCCTCTGGTTAGATTGGCAAATCCAGCAACTGGTTACCGATAAAGACTTAAATCAAGCCGATCAGGCGCAACAGGTAATGAATGAAATGGTGAAACTGTTGCATCATATTCAAACCCCCACCCTACGCAGCCATTATCTCCGTCATTGCGCCGAACTTCTCAGTCAGGGAGACTCACAACAACTCTCTCTTTATACCGAAAGTCTTCGTCGCGCCTTAAGAAAACCCCAAGCCAAAACCCCATCGACAAATGCTAATCAAAAGCAAATTGCAAATTTTCCCACTGCGAGTCAGCTATTAGGACAAGCCGAAGCCCTCTTATTACGAGTTTATCTCCATTGTCCTCGCTATCGAAACCAAATTACCCAAACCCTAGAGGAAAAAGAATTATTTTTCAGTTTATCCCCTCATCGCTGGTTATGGCAGCAAATTGTCCAGTTAGAAGAAACAGAGGATTTTAGTCGCGATCATCAAGAAAATAATCGTCTTTTACAGCAATTGGAAACTGAAATCACCCAAAATCCTGAACAAGAGAAACAACTCAGCAGTATTATTTATTTACAAGAAACCACTCGTACCGACTTGCAACGCCCGGGGTTAGTCGTCCAAGCCGCGATCGCGACCTTAGAACAAACCGCCTGCGAGAAACAGAAACATTACTGTTTACAACAATGGCTTCATTCTAATAGCGACGAGGAGACAATTCACTACTATATAGAGGAATTTTATCAGGCACAAAGACGGCTAGAACAGCTCAAACAACAGCGTCAATTTTCCATCAATGACATCATTAATCTGGCTAACGGTTAAAATAAGGATAAATGAGCCTCGGAGGTTTCTAAATGAACGGTTTAACCACCACGCAACTACCGACAGAAACTTGGATTCCTGCAAGCTGGGAAGAGTATCTGCAACTGCTAGATGATTTGGTGGATGAAAAAGCAAAAACTTACTACAACCAAGGTCAGTTGAGGATTGAAATGTCACCGATTGGAAATGATCATTCGCGAGATCACTCTATTATAATTCATGCTATTCATTTATTTGCTGGGATTCATGGAATCGACTTAAATGGTCAAGATAATTGCACCTATCGCCGAGTGGGAGTCAGAGAAGTTCAGCCCGATGTCTCCTTTTATATTGGCAAAACCGCAGAAACAATCCCTTGGGGAACAGGAATTGTCGATTTGGATCAATATCCGCCCCCTAACTTAGTGATTGAAGTCGCCAATACCTCCCTAGAAGATGATAAAGGCAATAAACGCTTACTCTACGAAGAATTAGGGGTGGATGAATATTGGATTGTTGATGTGAGAAATGTAGAAGTGCTAGCGTTTACTGTGGAAAATCAGGGGAGTCGTCGCATTAGACAATCACAAGTTCTGTCGGGGTTAGAGATTTCCTTATTAGAACAAGCCTTTCAACGCACCCGTATTATGAATCATGGCAAAGTAAGTGCTTGGTTGTTGACCCAGTTTCGGAATCGTGAATGAAATTGATTAATTCATGCTAAACAGGACCAATCCCCTCTCACCAGCCAATCTAAGCAAACAGTGATCCATTTGAGATTAAGACTCACTTAAAGTCAACTCCGCCACCATCATCTCCTCTTCAGGATCCTTTTGCACCGTAAATCCTAAGCGTTGACAAATTTTTTGCATCGGGCGATTTTCTGGGAGAATATAAGCAACAATCCTTTCCAATTCTTCCTGTTGGGCAATATGAATCAGTTGACGTAAAAACTCTGTTCCTAAGCCTTGCCCTTGATAGGGATCACTAATTAACATCCCAAACTCAGCAGAATGAGTGCCTTTAATTTGACTGAATCTTCCCACTCCAAGAATTTGATGATTTCCGTTTTCATCTTCATAATCGGCAACTAACGCCAATTCTCGATCATAATCAATAAAACAAATACGGGTGAGGCGAGTATGAGTGATGCGGTGGGCTTGACTGATCAAATGAGCATATCTTAAATAAACACTTTCCTCAGATAAAGTGGCATGAAAAGCCCGAATTAAGGGTTCATCTTCAGGGCGAATCGGACGAATCGTAACAGGGGTTTTATCTTTAAGTTGCCAATGCGTAATATACTGAGTGGGATAAGGACGGATAGCTGGCTTGGGACGATTAGTGACATCTTCATGTAAAACCACTCGCGCATCGAGGGCAATACTGCCACCAGCTTCTTGGGTTTGAGCTAAAAGCGGATTAAGATCAATTTCTTTAATTTGCGGTTGTTCCACAACTAATTGACTAAATTGGACTAAAAGCTGTTCTAAAGCCTCTAGATCCACAGTTTCACGTCCTCTCACTCCTTGCAGGGCTTGGTAAATGCGAGTTTGTTCCATCATCCGCCGTGCTAAAGTCGTATTCAAAGGCGGTAGGGCTAAAGCGCGATCTTGGAAAACTTCCACTAAAGAGCCACCGGTTCCAAATAGTAAAACAGGGCCAAATTGAGGATCGAGACTACTGCCTAAAATTAATTCGTAGCCGTCTAGTTTTAACATTGGTTGTACTGTTACCCCTTGGAAGTGTTCAGGGGAAACGGATTTTTGGATTTGTTGATACGCTGCTTCTACCTCAGTGGCATTTTTCAGATTCAGTTGCACGCCTCCCACATCAGTTTTATGGGTAATGGTTTCAGAAGATAGTTTTAAGACGACAGGATAACCGATGGCTTCTGCAAGGCTTTGGGCTTCTTCGATCGTGGTTGCGAGTCGGGTTTCTACTGTGGGAATCTGGTAGGCAGCAAGAAGTTGTTTGGATTCATATTCAGTAAGTAGCGTTCGTCCTGAAGTTTTAACCTGATTCAGGATTGCGTCAACTTTGCTGTAATCGGGTTCTTTTCCTTCCCCAAGAATCGGGGTTTCATAAATTCCCTGTAAGTTATAG
The DNA here is from genome assembly GCA_046540715.1 of Halothece sp. Lineage (GTDB taxonomy): Bacteria > Cyanobacteriota > Cyanobacteriia > Cyanobacteriales > Rubidibacteraceae > Halothece. The sequence continues at coordinate 2,102 of JBKHER010000002.1, read as the reverse complement.
CTGTAATGCCACATTAAATTAAAGACTTGGGCGGCGGTGTCAGGATAGGGAAGTGTGAAGATATTCGCTTCATTGAGACGTTTTTCTCCCTCTTCCACACTGTTTCCCCCCATCCAACTGGCTAAGAGGGGTTTTCCTTGTAAATTTGAGAAGTTACACAGGCTTTCCGCGATTTGTGTGGGATTCGTCATGGCTTGAGGGGTGAGAATGACCAGTAAGCCATCACTATTGGGGTCTTTGGCAAGTTGCGCGATCGCGCTTTCATAGCGTTTGGGATCAGCATCCCCTAAAATATCAATGGGATTGCCATGACTCCAGTGAGTGGGTAAACATTCATTTAAGGCTTGAATCGTCTCTGGGGCTAATTGGGCTAACTGTCCGCCTTTGCGAATCAGGGCATCTGTCGCCAAGACACCCGGACCACCAGCATTGGTTAAAATTGTTAAGCGATTTCCTTTTGGGCGCGGTTGTTTCGCCAAAATTTCCGCTAAGTTAAATAAATCATCAATGGCATCCACGCGCAAGACACCACACCGTCGAAACGCGGCATCTAACACATCATCACTTCCAGCTAACGCCCCTGTATGAGAGGCAGCTGCTTGGGCGGCAGCAGAAGTTCGTCCCGATTTAATCACAATAATGGGCTTGGTTAACGCTACTTCTCGGGCGGCGGAGAGAAACGATCGCGCATCGCCAATGGACTCCATATAAATAACAATACTATGAGTATGGGGATCATCTCCTAAATAATCAATCAAGTCTCCCCAATTCACATCTAGCATCGAACCAATAGAGACAAACGCACTAAAGCCCACATTCTCCCGAAAACTCCAATCTAAAATCGACGTACATAAGGCCCCACTCTGGCTAATAAACCCAACATTTCCGGGTAACGCCATCGCACTCCCAAACGTCGCGTTCAGTCCATAATGAGGATTCATTACCCCCAAGCAGTTTGGCCCCACAATCCGTAAGTTATGGGCTTGGGCTTCTGCTTTAATCTCCTGTTCGAGGGCAATTCCTTTGTCCCCAATTTCCTTAAATCCCGCAGAAATAATAATTGCACCCTTAACCCCTTTCCGAGTACAGTCTTTGATCACTTGAGAAACAGTTGGGGCGGGAGTAGCAATAATCGCTAAATCCACGGCATCAGGAATATCGTCTAAGCTAGCATAGGCTTTAATCCCCAGAATACTATCTCGCTTTGGATTCACGGGATAAACCGTTCCGCCAAAAGGATTACTAATTAAATTCCATAACAGGGTTCGTCCGACACTTCCCGATTTTTCGCTAGCCCCAATAACAGCAACACTTTTGGGGGCAAAAATAGCATCTAATGGCTGACGAGTTCCCAAAAAATCATGGGCTGGATCATTGGTGCGAGTTTGTGCTTGTATCATCATCTAAACCTGAAATTCTAAATCCCTACTGTAGAACTTTATAGCGTTTTTTTATTGGCAATAATTGGAAAAAACACTTAAGATTGCGCTCATTTAAGTAAAATTAGATACATTTTATAGTTCTGCTGGGGTGAGGTGATGACGAATCACCAATAACCACTAAAAAGAAGTCAGAGATTACGCCTTCCTCCACGGAAAGCGCCTGCTCTGACCGTTAGTCAGGGGAAAGTTTTCCACCTGACCTCAGTAATGACATTTATAGTGATTCCAATTAGTTTCCGTAGTGCGACTTTCTCGGTCGCTAGTAGAGAGCAAGATGCTCTCACTACTTTTCACCTGATGGTTTTTATCTGGAATCACTCTAATTAAAACTAAGATAAAAACCGTGATTTACTTTTAGCAATAAACTAAAGCACCGCCAACTAAAAGGAATGGTAAGCCAAGAAATAAACCAATTCCGGGAACTAAAACGGTAGGAATAGTCCCTAAAAGTACTAGCAGTAAACCAGCGGCTAATCGTAACGGTTTAGTTAAAAAACAGATAAGTTTTTTCATTTTTCTTTACTCCAAGGAACGCTTACACCTGTACTTTAGCAAACGCCAAGGGTGAGATATCCCCTTCTTATGACAGAAAATGACCTGCTCAGAATTGATATGGAATACTTTAATACTTGCTACAAATGATCCCCCCAACCCCCCTTA
>JBKHER010000001.1:0-31776 GCA_046540715.1 Halothece sp. | reverse complement strand
ATAACATCATGGAGTTACAGAAGTACAATAACTAAGGAACTCCCTAACTCTATTCTAAGATGCCGCATTCGTCCGAAGATGATCAGCAATGGGAAGCCCGCATCAGAGAGGTGGAAGAAACTCTCCTTAATCTGCGGCGGCGCTATAGCCAAATTCAGCGCGATCGCGCGAAAAAAGAGGAACTAGAAGGGAAATTACAACGGTTGCAATCAGAACTAGAATCCCTTGAATCTGAGTTAGAAAGCCGTTTGGTGACTTGGAAAGACTTAGCAGAACCGTTTTGGTTAGCCATTCGCTTTGGAGGTTTAGGAATTATCATCGGTTGGCTGTTAAAGGCTTGGGCGGATTCTAATTAACCCCCCACTCGTTGACGAATCGCCACTAAATTTAAAGATAAATCCTTACTTAAACGACGCTCAATTAAACTTACAGGCATCGTGCGTGGGGGCCAAACAAACACACTATAACTCAATTGCGTGGCATTTTCTACTGACTCTAATCGCCAATAGCCAGAAAACCCTTTAAAATCTCCCTCTACCATCTCAAAATCAATGCGTTCTGGGGGCATTTCTACTAAATCTAACACCACTCGCGCACTGAAATTCATCTTCCACAGTCGCTGTTTTCCCACCTGTTCTAAACGAATTTTATCCCCTTCTGGATGTTCTAGGCGTTGACTTGTTTCCAAATTCGGGACAAATTCAGGGAGAGATTCATAATCCGTTAACACTTCCCAAACCGTTTCTCTTGGCTGCGCGATCGCGATTTGACTGGTAATGCGGCGTTGACGTTTCGCCACTTCCTCAATATCAATTTTGACCTCATCTAACTGCGCTTCTAATTCCGAATTTTCGGAAGCAGTTCGCAATTCATTTTCCTGTTCTGGATTAATCACAATAATTATCTAGATTCAACTTCACTGAGGGATTTCGGAAGCATAACAGAAAATGTTGTCTTCCCAACCCCATCAGCATTATATTTACTCTCGAGATCAATTGTGCCATGAAGATGATTGAGTAAAGATTTTACCAACGCTAACCCTAACCCTGTTCCAGGAATCGCCCTTTGAGTAGCCCCTCTTCCCCGTCGAAACCGCTCAAAAATATAATAATTTTGTTCTGCTGGAGCAATTCCATAACCAATATTGCTCACACTAATTTTAACCCAATCTTCATCTGGCTTGGAAATTGTAACTTCTACCGTGGTCTGCTCCTTGCAATACTTAGCTGCATTAGTGATTAATTCTCTAAATATCCGCCTCACAATTTCAGGATCACTGTATAACCGCACTAGATCATCTTCTTCCAAACTCCTCTCATCATTGAGAACAAATTCTAAACGCTTTTTTTGCCATTTCGTTTTCATCTCTTCCCCAAGTGTACTTAAAACTTCCTTGAGATTAATCAGCTGCACTTGCAGAGAAAGCTCTTCATTATCAATTTTTTGGAGGGTTAAAAGGTCTTTAATTAAATTATTCTCTCGCTGCCATTCTTGATCTAATATATTGAGATAGACTCTCTGACGTTCTGGCGGCAGATCGGATCGTTGTAACATCTGAATTGCCATTTTCATGGTCGCTAAAGGAGTATTTAGCTCATGGCTAATGGTCGCTAAAAAGTCATCTTTGAGTTGGTTTAATTCTTGTAACTGCTCAACTTGATGGCGACTGGTTTCATAAAGTTTCGCTTGTACATCTAAACTGCGCTGTAATTGAGCCGTTCGCTCATCCACTAAAGATTGCACCCGTTGGAGAGTTTTATTATGGATAATGGCGGTACTGGCTTGGGTACTCACCCAACTGACGATTTCCTGTTCTTCTTGCTCCCATTGTCGAGGTTGAGCCTGTTGTAAAATAAGAAAGCCTAGTACCATTTGCGAATCAAGATTACCACTATTGGTTCCCATGAGGGGCATAATTAGCCAACTTGGCATCAAATTAGGAGTGACTAAGCAACTTGGCTCTTGGGCATAGTGGGAGGTATTTTCACTAAAAGCGAGAGGAGTGGGGGCTTGTTGCCACGCTCTTAAGCAGTACGCACTTTCTGTTAGGGAAAATGAGGTGAGTTCGGTTTCTAATTCTGAAGTTTGCGCCCATTGGGTTAAACCTTGTACCGTAATCTCGGGACTTGTAATTTCACGGCGGTTACTAAAAATCGGTTCGCTATACCGTAACATCAGAACTAGCCCACGGCTGATATTGAGGGCTTGAGCAGTTTGCGCGATCGCGCTTTGTAAAATGGTTTCCAAGTCTTGAGACTTATAAATGACCTCAGTAACTCTTTGTTGCAGTAACTTGTAACGCTGATTTTTCTCCGCTTCATACTGTAATTTAGCGGTTTTAATCGCTAGAGTTAGGGCGGTTTTTAAGTTCTCCTCTAATTCATTTTGCCAGCCCAGAGTCTCATTACTTCCCAGCATGACCCATCCTTGAACATCTGCTGATGAGATCGGACAAATTTCCCAGTGAGCAATTGTTGTATTTGCTTTGAGGTAGGTTTTAATTTCTGCTTTGATCTCATTAGGCGACTTGATGCTAAAAGATTCTAAGAGAATCGTTTGTAATTCTGCTTCTAGTTTGGCTAATTCTTTCTCTTTAATGAAATTGAACTCATCATAACTTGCCTTAAGAAAATTCTCTAAAGGAATTAAAAAAACTACCTGTACTGACAAATAACGAGCAATTGTTGGTAGTATCTTCGAGATTAGAATTTTTGCCTCTGTGCTAGCAAGAGTTAATTCGTTAATCTCTTGTATAATCTGGTTTAGTTCCACAATTACAGCTTACTGATAGGAGATATCTGGCTGGGAGCTACTTAGGAAACTCTTTTTCTATTTTGGTGATTGAGTTGAGATCCCAAAAGCTATGGTGATCAAACCAAGCAACTGACCTATTCATCATTAAGTTTTACTTCTAGAGCGATTAAAATTAATAACTCTAGTTATTATTCTTCAATTTAAGCCCTCCTATCCTAACATACTACATATCTTTTTGTGATCTAAATTCAGAACCGAAAACCTTTGATTAACACCCTCGATCTTGGTCAAGTCGGATTTTATCTGACCGAAGGAAATGTTCACCAAGACACTAATGCTCGAAAATACTCTCAAACTGTCGCAAATCTAGTTTCACCAAAGTAGGAAGACAACTGAAACATTCTTGCGCTAACTCCCAACGCTCCTCTCGTTCTAGCATTTGCTGTAACTTCGCCTTCATGCTGATGAGATAGCGAACATCATTGGCAGCATAACTCAATTGTTCCGAGGATAAATTCTGGGCATTGCCCCAATCAGAGCTTTGAGAACTTTTATCTAACTCAATTTTTTCCAACTCTTGAACCAAACTTTTCAAGCCATGACTGGAGGTATAGGTTCGCGCCATTTTACTGGCAATTTTGGTGCAGAAAATGGGATCGGTCATCACCCCAAAAGTATGATAAACTTGGGCGACATCAAAACGGGCAAAGTGAAAGACTTTTAGCACATTCGGCGCTGCCATTAATTGTTTGAGGTTCTCGGCTTGGGTTTGTCCCTTAGCAATGCGAATCATCGTAACGTTCCCATCAGCATCACATAATTGCACGAGACAGAGCCGATCGCGCTTCGGTTTTAGCCCCATGGTTTCTGTATCCACTGCCACCGCATCACAAGCTAAATAATGCTTTAACGTCGCCTCTGATAAATCGCGATCACAAACCTGTAACTTGGATAAATCCATAATTATCCCTCTAACCTTTCTCTTCTAAGTATTTTGCCACGGTTTGCACATCTTTATCACCACGCCCCGAACAATTAATAACAATTTTCGGTGATCCTGAAAGCTGAGAGCAAAGGGTTTCTAAATAGGCAAAAGCGTGAGCCGTTTCGAGAGCGGGAATAATCCCTTCTAAGCGAGAAACTCGTTGGAATGCTTCCACCGCTTCAGCATCAGTGACACTATAGTATTCCGCGCGACCATTATCTTTCATATAACTATGTTCGGGCCCCACCCCAGGGTAATCTAGCCCCGCACTAATAGAATGGGCTTCTGTCACCTGTCCATCTTCATCTTGCAGTAAATAACTCATTGCGCCATGGAGAACCCCTGGTGTTCCTTTAGTTAACGTGGCAGCGTGTTTGCTACCATCAATTCCTTCTCCTGCTGCTTCTACACCAATCAGTCGAACCGAGGATTCAGAGACAAATTCAGAAAATAGCCCCATAGCATTGGAACCACCGCCGACACAAGCTAAGAGAATATCAGGAAGTCCGCCCCATTTTTCCTGACATTGACGGCGAGTTTCTTCACCAATCACAGCATGAAAATCACGAACAATCATGGGATAAGGATGGGGACCAGCAACAGAGCCTAAAATATAGTGGGTGGTTTCAACATTGGTAACCCAGTCTCGAATCGCTTGGGAAGTGGCATCTTTAAGGGTTCCATTTCCCGCTTCTACTGGTTCAACTTTTGCCCCCATCAGTTCCATGCGAAAGACATTGAGGGCTTGACGTTCCATATCTTGAACCCCCATATAAATCACGCAGTCTAAGCCAAAACGAGCGCAAACCGTTGCCGTGGCGACTCCATGCTGACCGGCACCTGTTTCAGCAATAATGCGTTTTTTTCCCATTTTACGGGCAAGTAACACCTGCGCGATCGCGTTATTAATTTTATGCGCCCCTGTATGATTTAAGTCTTCTCGCTTCAAATAAATTTGCGGAGATGTGCCATCAGCTTGCTGATAGTATTCACTCAGACGCTCGGCAAAATATAAAGGACTCGGTCGTCCCACATAATCCTGTAATAATTGTTTTAACTGTTGCTGAAAATCGCGATCGTGGCGAATCTCATGATAAGCGGTTTCTAATTCACTGAGAGCGCAAATTAGGGTTTCAGGAACATATTTGCCACCAAAGGAACCAAAACGCCCTTTAGCATCAGGATATTGAGATTGAGAGATAACTGAGGATACTGTCACTGGCTTTCCTTAACTCTTGCAATAGCATCCCCTATTTTACCGAAAAAATTCGTTGTTTGTCCTTTGTCAGCCAGTTACCAGTGATCAGTTACCAGGTACCAACAACAAATCACCAATAACTAATAACGAATAACCAATCACAAATGACTTACTGTTCATCCTCTTCTGGGTATTCTATAGGCGTTGTTGTGACTTTCATCGAATGACGATTCGGGGTAATACGAGAGCCATATTTACGGGCATAAACCTCTGTAAATTCTGCCCCGAGAAAAAGAATTTGTGCCGAATAATATACCCAAGCCAAAAGCACAATTAAAGACCCTGCTGCGCCATAAGTTGAACCGAAACCTGTTTGGGCAAAATACCATTCTAATAGCCAGCGACCCACCCCAAACAAAACGGAGGTGATCATTGCGCCAATCCAAACATCACTCCAAGCCACTTTTGCATCGGGAAGGAATTTGAAAATCAAAGCAAATAAAATGGTTGTTAAAACAAAAGAAATCACAGTTGAAACATATTGCCATAACTCAGATAATCCTGGGATTAACTCCAGTTGGATTAACCCTGCCATGCCAGTACTAAAGAGTAAGGATAAAATCACTAAAAAACCAATGCTGATTACAATGGCAAAGGAAATAATCCGTTTGGTAATAAATTGGATCACCTCTCGTCCTGGTTTCGGTTGAACCCCCCAAATGGTATTAAGCGCATCTTGAAGTTGAGCAAATACCCCAGAGGCAGCAAAAAATAAAACCCCCACGCTGACAATAGAAGCAAAATTACTTAAATCTGGTTGGCTAGCATTAGCAATAGCTCTTTCTATAATCCTGGCAGCTTCTTCCCCAACTACACCGCTAATTTGAACAACAATTTGACCACGGGCTGCATCTTCCCCAAAAATTGCCCCAGCAATGGCAATGGCAATAATGAGCATAGGAGCAAGAGAAAATACCATGTAATAGGCTAAAGCAGCTGCCAAACGAGGAGCTTTATGCCCTAACCATTGGGTGCAGGTTTCTCTAAGGAGGGCAAATAACTCCTTCAAGTGTCTCAAGGTTCTTTTCTCCGATAAAATCGCTTCAAGATACAATAGTTTCTAAGACGAATAGTTTTAGTTTAACCACAAGTTGTCATTGCTATGGATATTAAGTTAATTTTAGTCATTCTATCGGGCTTATTTATTGTTTCTAGTCTCTTTTTTGGCACAAAAAACGGTTTCTATGATTCCGAAAATTATCATGGCAACGGCTCGGCTCATTAAAGGTGATTTTTGGGGGATCAAGCATGAGTCAAGCACCTTCTTCCTTGAAGAATGAAGAAATCCCACTGTTTTGTTACCCCTATGCAGTGGGGAATCAAGGGGAGGGGGTTTGTTTTTTACTACAATTGGGAGAACATCGCTTACTCCTTGATTGTGGTCTGGCTGATGTTAAAGCATTAACAGCAACTGATTCTCCTCCTGTGGATTGGGTTTTATGTAGCCATGCTCATTGGGATCATGCTCGGGGATTACTCTCCCTCCATCGTCATTTTCCTGATCTTCCCATTTATGCTAGTGAAGTCACGGTGCAGTTACTGCCCCTCAATTGGTTAGAAGAATCTTCGGTTCCCGCCTTGGCTCACGCGCTTCCCACGCGACAACCCATTGCTTTAGCAGGTAATTTAACGGTAGAGTTATATCCAGCAGGTCATTTACCAGGAGCTTGCGCGATCGCGCTCACTTATACCACTTCTGAACAATGTTATCGCATCCTCTATACTGGGGATTTCTTCCTCTCAAATTCTCGTTTAGCAGAAGGACTATCCCTTGAACAGCTAAAGGGCTTTTCTCCTGAGATCCTGATTATAGAAGGCAGTTATGGCACAGCTCGACATCCTCATCGTCGCCAACAGGAAAATCAATTAATGGCGCGACTGAGTCAAACCCTAGAACAAGGGTATAATATTGTTTTACCCGTGCCATTTTTTGGACTGGCTCAAGAAATTTTAGTCCTACTGCGATCGCATCATCAATTTACTGGGCGAGAACTAGATATTTGGGTCGATTCAACCATTACTAAGGCTTGTGAATTTTATCTAAATATTTTGCCGCATCTTCCCGCATCGGTTCAGAATTTTGCCCAACATCAGCCCCTATTTTGGGATGATCGGGTACGCCCGCGAGTACGTCCCCTCGAAAGTGACTCCCCTCTGGATCAATATCCCACAATTCTCTTGGTAGAAGAAAATTCTCACTGGCCAGATTATCTGGAGGAAACCAACCAGCATTGGGTGATTTTTCAGCCCGAATGCTTGACGACACCGAAAATCACAGAAAAAAACTTTCCGCATCGCGTCGAAACCTATCTCCTTGCCCAACACAGCGACGGTTTAGGCACAACCCAACTCATTCACAACCTTCGTCCTCAGCACGTCATCTTTATTCACGGCTCCCGAAACTATCTTCGTGATCTGACCAGTCTCGAAGAATTACAAAACCGCTATCATCTCCATCTTCCCCAAGCCAACAAACAGGTGGAACTTCACATTGGCAGCCAATTTATTCAACCGGCCGCCCCGCCAGAAGCCAGCTACGAAGGAGAAATTAAAGAAACGGAAAAAATGATTAACCTTCAACTTCCTAGCAGTATTGTCAAGGATCCCCGTTGGCACAATTTCTCTGATACTGGTTTAGTTAAAGCTCGTTGGCAAGGAGAAGAACTGGTCTTAAAAGGGTTGTCACAAAAAGAAGTGATTACAGAAACTAGCGATGAAAAGCTCCCTCGCGATATTGCCAGTTGCGGTAACTGCCGCCACCGCAAACGTCAACATTGTCGTAATCCAGCTTCTCCCCTTTATGGCTTTCAAGTTACACCACAAGGATATTGCCCTGTGTTTGAACCCTTACCAGAAAATCAACCCGATTAATCTTGAGGAGACTCAGGATTATTGGGATGATTAGGATAAATTTGTTCAGCTTCAGGACAATCCTCAGAAACTAACGGATCCGCATTAGAACGGATCACTGACGCTAGACGATGAGTAATGGAAGCAATACTTTCGAGACGAATAATTTCCTCCCAAGAGCTAATTTCTTCCTCTTCATCGACTTCATAACGCACCGTTACCAAGTCACCTTCTAAACTAACAATCTGTGCTTCTTCAATCCAGCGTTGTTGATCCCGCAAGAAAATGCAGACTTCACGACCTTCGTTACAAAATTGATGAATCTTGCGGTGTAGCATCGTTCTCTCCTGAGCCAATGGTATGTTTCTAGCGTTATTGATCAAGATACCTTGCGGATAAAATTTTATTCCGAATTACGCTTCTATTTTGACATATTTAACGTTTATTAGGGACAAAAAACTTAATACCGTTTCTAAAAAAACTTGGCACTAAAATTCAATCCCCCCAACCTCCCTTAGTTAAGGGGGCGAAGGGGGGATATATTGATCCTAGCAGGGAGAAAATTTCCCTGCTGTCGTAGCTTATAGTTATTACAACTAGTTTCCGTAGTGTAGCCGTCTCAGTCATTAGTAGAGAGCAAGATGCTCTCACTACTTTTCGCCTGATGGTTTTTATTGGGAATCACTATCACTTAGATCAGTCCTAGCTTAGTGGCTTTTTACTTCGGCAGTAGCACGACTGAGCATAGCTTTCTGACGTTTTTTGAACTTTAGCACTTGATTTCGCATCAGGCTTTGTGCTTTAGTTTCTACAGGCTCTAACTTCGCGTTTGGCTTAACGGAAATATCAGCGGTCTGAGTGGGATGAACCTGATAAGTAATACCGCGATAAGTTAAATTGGCTCGTGGCTTTAAAAATAATGGTTTTTTCGCACCGTGAAAACGCCAGTCTAGACCGCGATATCGTCCAACAACTTCTTGGGATTGGGTTTCTAAGACAGGTGCATTTTTTTCGTATTGAGTACCACGGTAGGTAAGTTTCATGGGTTTCGCCTCCTAAGATATCTGCTGTGATCGATTGAGGCGCGTTCCTTCGGGGAAAACCCTACTTCCGTCTTCCTAGCCTTAAAATTTCGCTAGAAAGATGAACGATTTAATTTATTTCTGTATATATTGTTACAGTTAATCAGAAAAGTGTCAAGTCTTAGAGGCTTTTTCTTGAGCCAAGATCTGGCGCAACCGACAATTGGACTTTTTCGGCAGACCTGATGTGAATGGTTGCTCAAAAGGATTTCCCCTTATTCCGAATCTGTTGATTTGGCAAGGGATTGAACTAAGGGCTGAAATGTCGAAGCTAATTCGGAACGACTAATGACAAGGGTGGGTAAAGGCTTTTTTCCATAATCCTCTCCTGGTTTCAAAGGGAAAACTGAGAGCGGGGTAAGAGGAACAAATTTCCCTCCCGCCCCCTGCACAATTGCCCACACAGCCGCTAAATCCCAGACTTTAGGAATGGCTTCCACCGCCCCTAACACGGCTCCTGTTCCCACTAATAAGAAGCTATAGGTGCAAACGCCAACAATGCGAGTTTTACAGGGAAATGGCTGTGCTAAAATGCCGATACTGCGGGCGCAAAGGCTAAATAAATGACTGGGGGAGGGATCATCAGGGCTACTGTGAATAGGCTGTCCATTGCAATAAGCCCCGTTTTGTCCGTCTAAACCAGAATCTCCCAGCCAGAAGCCGTGAAACGATTGTTGCAAAATGGGAAAATGGACATACCCAAAAACAGGGATGCCGCGATAGAGTAAGCCCATAGAAATCCCCCAAACGGGAATCCCACGGGTAAAATTGGTGGTGCCATCAATGGGATCAATCACCCAACACCACTCAGTATCAGGAAAGATATGAACCGTCTCTTCTGTGAGAACGCCATGATCGGGGAATTTTTGCGCGATCGCGCTTCTAATTTTTTCATCCGCCCATTGATCCGACTCAGTCACAAGTGAGCCATCGGGCTTATGCGTCGCTTGGACTTTGCCAAACTCTTTGCTGAGGGTTGCCCCTACCTCTTGGGTTAACCCTTGACTAAATTCTAAAACAGACGACCAAAATTGTTCCATTTATCCCTCAATATCTCCTTCCATTGCCATCATTGTCGCCTTTTGTGTGGAATTGCGAAACTCGGTGATACTAAGTTGATTTAAAAGCGCGATCGCGCCCAGCATTCCTAAAGCCTGTAAGCCAAACACTAACCCATAAGACAACACAGGGGAATTAAACAAGACTCGACCAAGATCTAAAACCACCCCTCCGGCAACTGTAGCGACTGCCCGAGAAAGCGCCTGGGCTAAACCCCAAGCCCCAATAAAAGTGCCTGCAGTTTCGGCTGCCGTAAAGTCTAACATTAAACTAATTGCCCCTGTCGTGGTTAAACCGGCTCCCCAGCCGAACACAAATACCGCAGATTGCAATAACATGGCTTCTTGGGTCAGCCCAGAAATAATAATTAAGATAAAGGTGATAGCTGTCAACACACAGCCCAAACGAGTAGTATTCTTTTTCCCCAAACGAGGAATCACTAAAAAGCCAGTCGTACTAAAGCCCAGTAACGTTCCCAATCCCCAAAACGCATTTAATTGTGTGGTTTGCGAGATCGGCATATCAAAGACTTCTCCACCATAGGGTTCTAACACCGCTTCTTGCATAAACAAACTAAGGGTTAACAGCATCAGGAAGGTAAAAAAGAACCCTGTCTGGCGACTAGAGGTTAAAATGCGAAAGGCTTGTCTTAAAGTAACATTTTCTTCTCGCTCCGCAATCGTCGAACGAGTGGTATAGCGAGAAAATTTTCTTTCAATGCCCCAAGTGGCAAAAAAAGCTAACCCGACTACCACCCAAGGAACAATCAGAAACAAACGGTTAATCCCCCCTTTTAACTGATCAATTGAGGTTTCAATCACCCGTTCATTACTCAATAATAAACTTCCCACATTGGCACTCCACACCATCCCATCTTGCTGTAAAACATTGAGGAAAATTCCTCCAGTAATGCCCCCGAGCACAATACCAAACATTAACATCGACCAAGTGACGCTCACTAATTTTGACCGATTTTCCTCTTCGGAAACATCAACTAACAGCGCAGCAAAAGGCGTAGAACTTGAACTTAAAGCTAACCCATAAATAATAAAAATTATTCCGAGAAGACTGGTCAAAAATAGAGTTTCACCTGTCCAAGCCCAACCGTCTAATTCCCGAATCGTATTGCCCAGTTGCCAGACAATTTGCACTGCCAAAAACACGGTAATGGCAAAAATAATCGTACCTAGCCAAACATAACCACTGCGATGCAAGCCAAAAAGGGGTTTGCCATCAGATAATTGTCCAAACCAAACTCGTGCCGGAGCAACAAACTGATGGAGGGAAATCACCCCTGCTGCTACCGTAGCAGGAATCCCTAATTCGGCAATCATCACTCGGTTGAGAACAGCTAAGGTTAAAATTGACATCATCCCTAGCCCTAATTGAAATACCCCCAAGCGAAACATGGTGGGTAGCTTGACTGGCGGAAGTGAGGAAGCTTGATTAGGAAGCGCGGAAGGATTAATATTACTAGTTGCCATTATTACTTACTAAATCTTGCCAAAACCACGTTATCTACCTACAAGTCCCTATACTAACTTAATTATTCTTTCTTTTTTTGGTTACCTCCCCAACCAAAAAAAATCCCCTCGGGGGGTATTGCTTTTTTCAGAAAAAATGACGAAGCTAGAAAGGTAAAGTAGTCTGTAAAAACTATGGTCAAAAAACAACTGATCGCAACCTCTTTTGTCTTAGGAATTCCTTTTTTAAGTTTAGGCTGTGGGGAACAAGCAACGGAAACGAATACAGAGGACGTAGCTACGGCAGGCTCTGGCATGATTAACCTCATGGCAAACGGAGAAGATTTTGTTCGGGAAGGCTTTGTTTCTAAAGATGGATGGCGTATTGATTTTGATCATGCTTATGTCACCCTAGATGAGGTAGTTGCCTATCAAAGTGATCCGCCTTTTGACCCCGATGAACAAGATAGCATTAGTGCTAATGAGGAAGTAACGCTGGTAGATGAACCTACCACGATCGATCTGGCAGAAGGGGGAGCTGATGCGGATTTAATTGAAGTGACCGAAAAAGAATCCCCAGCAGGGGGTTACAATGCCCTCGCTTGGCAAGTGGTTTCGCCAGAGGAAGGGGAAAGTAATAGTGCCATCTCGCTTCAAGGAACCGCCCAAAAAGATGGAGAGACTATTAATTTTACCCTCAACCTTGATCGCCCCTTAAGCTATGAATGTGGGGAATATGTTGGGGATGATAGGAAAGGATTTTTAGAAGCTGATAGTCAAACACAATTAGAAACAACTTTCCACTTTGACCATATTTTTGGCGATAGTGAAGCCCCAGAAGATGATGGCATTAATACCGGAGCCGTGGGTTTTGAACCAATGGCTGCCTTAGCTGAGGATGAGACGGTCGATGTTGACCTAGCGACCCTAGAACAAGAGCTTTCTTCGCAAGACTATGAAACCTTAGAAAAAGCGATTGTTGGGTTAGGTCATGTTGGGGAAGGACATTGCAATCAGCTAGAAAGTTAACGGGAGTGATCAAGAAGATGCGTTGGCAAATTTTTCTATTTTTAGCCTGTCTGTTTGGTAGTGCTTCCCCTGTTTTAGCTCACGGGGTAGCCATTGAGCATCGCCAAACTCGCGCTATTGAAATTAGAGCTGCCTATGATAATGGCGACCCGATGGCTGAAGGACAGGTGACCGTTTATGCCCCTGAGAAGCCCTCCCAAGCCTGGCTAAAAGGAACTACAGCCGAAGACGGAACGTTTGCTTTTGTTCCTGACCCAGAGTTGAATGGAGAATGGGAGGTAAAAGTGCGTAAATCTGGACACGGGGATTTAGTGAGAATTCCCGTAGAAGAACCAGAAGAAAACTCATCTCAACAAGCACAAGTAAATAATGATTGGCAAGGGGGAAACTATACGCCTTTACAAAAAATCTTGATGGGTGGTTTAGGCGTTTGGGGCTTTATTGGCACGGCTTTATTCTTTGCCCGTAATCGTTCTCATCAGAACTAATGCACATTCCAGACGGTATTTTGCCACCAACCATCGCCATCGGCGGTTATGCCATTACAGGTGGCATGACTTGGTACTCTCTCCGACAAATTAATCGCTGTCGTCATCCCAGTGAGGACATTCCTCGGGCTGCTTTGCTTACGGCGGGCTTTTTTGTGGCTTCCTTGATTCATATTCCCATTCCCCCTTCTAGTATTCATTTAATCTTAAATGGCTTAATGGGCGTGGTTTTAGGTTACTTTGCCTTTCCCGCAATTCTCATTGGGTTGTTTTTTCAAGCAGTGATGTTTCAGCATGGGGGAGTGTCTTCTTTAGGAGTGAATGCTGCTATGATGGGGATTCCTGCGGTTTTGGCTTATCACCTTTTTCAAGTTCATTACTGGTTACCGAATCCGAAACGTTGGCTGGCTCCGTTCTCTTTTCTCGCGGGTGGCAGTGCTTTAGCTATCTCAGCGCTGGTGTTTACGGTTTTAGTGGTGACTACGATTCCGGCGGAGGTGAATGAACAGTTAGAACGACAAGCCATTTATATTGGTTTGGTGGGGTATGGGATTCAATCTTTAATTGAAGGAACCTTTACCATGCTCTTGGTTTCGTTCTTCCAGCGCGTGAAGCCAGAACTGCTTTCTAACTCTAGGGAACCAGTGCAAAAATGACCCGCTTTTCCGATATGATCAGGGGTGATGACTACTGCTAGAGGAGATATGTTAGATAGTTTAATTGTTGGAGCTGGCATTAGTGGGTTAAGTACCGCCTATCGGTTACAGGAACAGCAAAAAGATATTTTAGTGGCAGAAAAGCGCGATCGCGCAGGTGGTAATATTACTAGCCAACAGCAAGGGGAATTTCTCTGGGAAGAAGGCCCCAATAGTTTTTCTCCTACCCCAGAACTGCTCAAACTGGCTGTGGATTTGGGCTTAAAGGATCAATTGGTCTTCGCCGATCGCGCTCTCCCTCGCTACATTTACTGGCAAGGGAAGTTACATCAAGTTCCGATGAGTCCCCCTGCTGCCATTAAAACGCCGTTACTGAGTCCTATGGGGAAACTACGTGCCTTAACTGGAGCGTTGGGATTTGTTCCACCGAAGGTTACGACTAAACAGGAAACTGTTGCCGAATTTTTCTCCCGTAATTTAGGGGGTGAAGTTGCTGAAAGGTTGGTTAGCCCCTTTGTTTCTGGGGTTTATGCCGGTGATGTGAATCAGCTAGAAGCCGCAGCCGCTTTTGGACGAGTGACAAAATTAGCCGCTACTGGCGGTGGCTTAGTAGCTGGGGCAATTTTATCTCGGGGGAAGAAAAAGAAACCAACCCAACCAGATAATCCAGACATTCCCAAAACGAAATCAGGAGAATTGGGAAGTTTTAAGGAAGGATTGCAACAATTACCGAGCGCGATCGCGTCTAAACTCGGAAATAACCTTAAATTCAACTGGGAACTGCAAAAACTGTCTCCTCATCCGGGACAAGGCTACATTGCCGAATTTTCCACTCCCGAGGGCAAGCAAACCCTAGAAGCCAAAACCGTTGTTTTAACCACACCGGCTTATGTGGCAGCTCCCCTCCTCCAAGATATCTCTCCTCAAAGCAGTAACGCCCTCGCCGAAATTTCCTATCCCTCTGTAGCTTGTGTGGTTCTCGGCTATCCTATTGATGCTATGCGTTTTCCCCTGAATGGCTTTGGTAACCTCAATCCTCGCAGTCAGAATATTCGGACTTTAGGAACGATTTGGAGTTCTATTCTCTTTCCAGGGCGCACTCCTAAAGGCTGGTATCTTCTCACCAACTTTATTGGCGGCGCAACCGATCCCGAAATTGCCCAACTCAGTGAAAACGAAATTATCCAACAAGTCCATCAAGACTTAGAAAAGGTCTTAGTTAAGCCCAATACTGAACCCAAACCCCTTGCCGTGCGTTTATGGTCAAAAGCTATTCCTCAATATAATATTGGGCATTTACACCGTTTAGAACAAGCAAAAGAGGGATTAAAAGACTTCCCCGGACTCTTTTTATGTAGTAACTATCTTGATGGGGTAGCCCTTGGCGACTGTGTTCGTCGCGGCGAAGAAACAAGCCAAGCCGTGTTAGAAACCATCAAAGAATAATCAATAACAATGTCCGAAATTAAATTAATTGTCGGTTTAGGCAACCCTGGGGATAAATATGATAAAACTCGCCATAATATTGGGTTTGAAGTTGTTGATCGTTTAGCGGAAAATTGGCAATTAGACTGGGGAAAAAATAATCGTTTTAAGGGCTATTATTGTGAAGGATTTGCCCCAAGAATTGGGAAAACACGGTTACTTAAACCCACCACTTATATGAACAATTCTGGGCAAGCTGTGCGAGCCGTATGTGATTGGTATAAGTTTTCCCCAGAATCGGTTTTAATTATTTATGATGATCTTGATTTACCAGTCGGACGGTTACGGTTAAGGCTTTCGGGATCAGCCGGAGGACATAATGGTATGAAGTCAATTATTTCTCACTTAGGAACTCAAAACTTTCCTCGTTTGCGGATTGGGATTCAGAAACCTGAGGGAGGTAAAGATACCATTGGTCATGTTTTAGGGAAGTTTTCCCCTGAAGAAGAACCTCATATCAATAAAGTTTTAAAAATTGCTCCAGACGTAATCGAAACCGCTTTCATTGATGGTATCCAAAAAGCAATGAGTCTTTATAATTAGGCTTTGCTGAAAAAGTCCAATTGTCGGTGCAGTTCGTTGTTTGTTATTTAAAAAGTCGGAACTCATGATTTTTTAAAGGTTGATCGTTAATTGATCACCGATAGTTATTAGTTTACCAATCTGATTATCAAGAATCCGTGTATTAATGCTGAGGCGATAATAGTGATTGAAACGAGTTGGGTTACTCCAAGGGGGAAGGGTGGCTTGACGATTTTGAGTAAAGACTTTCTGGAATTGGGGATAGGTTTCCGCAGTGTGAGGATTGCGGGTGGGAACAACGCATCGCTGACAGGGATTAACTCCTGCAAATTCCACGTTACCTACTTGAAAGTTAACAACGCTGTTGGCGGTGCTGAAAAGTTGATCTTCCCAAAATGGGGGAACGCCACTGAGTTCGATGTTAGCCCGAAAGCGCGATCGCGCATTTTCCACACTTAACCCAGAAAACCAACTGGCGACAGTTTCTAGGGTAGCGGTACTAATAATGGTGGGGCCATACGCCTCGGTATCATCGGGAAACCCCCCTGCTGGATTCTCGCGCAGGAAAACCGATTTTTCAAAATAGTCACTCAGCCATTGATTCAGTTTCTCAATTTCGGTGACTAAGTTAAAGGTAGCAGTGGTGGCTTCTCCCTGTTTTTGCAGTGAGACACTGGGCTGAGTCAGATCAAATTGAGAACGGAGTTGATGGACTTTTGGGTTACGTTTCCCGTTGACATACTTGCCTTTTTCATCCACAATTGCCCATCTGCGGTCAAATTCAAGCGTGCCAGGAGAAACAACGGAAGCGCGATCGCGCTCTACCCCATCTAAGGCTTTAATGGGGTAAATCAGAATTTTACAAACTTGAGCCTCCATATTTGTCCTTTGTAAACCAATAACAAATAACGAATAACAAATAACAAATAACTACACAAAACCAGTCAGAGAGCCATCGGTTTGAAACCGATGGACGGGGCTTTTTGCATGTCGGAGGAAACCTCCGACCCCAGCCCCTCATGAATGGCGAACCAAGGCTTTAGCCTTTTGTGTCCTTGTACATCTAGATTTGGCTTTTCGGTATCTGTTATAATTAATCGAAGTCCAAAACTAAATGGTGAAAAACCCAAGCGGACTAATTTAATAGGTAAGGACACAGCTAAGGTTAACCTTAGCCAAGGTCTGTCTCCCATCCTTGAGTGTGGGAAGAGGAAGTGATGAAATGCGATTTTAATCCATTGAATCACAACCTCCTGAATCCATTGAATTTTAATCAATGGAGAACTCAATCCGTTGCTTCCTCAATTACTTCCACTTCATCTTCCCGTAAGTGAGCAGTAAACTTCTTTTCAAACTTGACCTTAACAGGTAGATTAGCACTAATCGGTCTTCCGTGCCATTCGGTGACAATTTCTTGAATCGTCCCTTCCATTCCCTTAATGTCAAAGGGTTCTTTTTTATGCTTGGGATGATGATAGACTACAACAGATTCAATAATGCGAACGCGATCGCCAGGTTTCATATAGCTTTACTTACTTTAACTGAACGACTTTTAACAGAAATTTATTCATAAGGGCTAAGGAAATTAACCCGATAATGTATATGGCTTTACCATTGTTACATAATTTAGGATGCATTCCTAGCAGTTAAGAATGATTCTCTTTAAGTAGGAAGATCAAATAAAACCGTTGTCATATAGCGTTCCGCCCATTCTTCGCCAAAGGCTTTTTCTAAGACACGGCGGGTTTTATCATTTTTCTGCTGCTGTTGGCAATAGTTTTGTTGGGCGGCTAAATTAGCCTTGGCTTGTTCGGAAGAAACGGTTTCGGCGACATTTCCCTGCTGACAATGTAGGGTTAAAAAGGCTCTAACTCGCTCTAAAAATTGCTGTTGTTCTTGTTCATTTTCGGGACGAATAAAGACACAAAACTGGGAAAAGATCCTTCCCCAAGGCGGTAAATCACGGGGGTGGGAGAATTGAGGGGCAGACCACTGAGAAAGCGTTTCCTCATAGGTAGAGGGTAAGTGACCATCGGCACTAACAGGAGATAAATCGGCGATCGCGGCACTAATTTGCCCTCGTCCGCCAACAATATCACAGCCAAAGATCGGAAGATTATACTGAGGTTGGGGAAACATGACACAATGGAGAATGTCTAAATTTTTTCCTACTTGCGCTAATTCCAGATGCAACTTGCGAAAGGTTTTTGTCTGGTAGCAAGCATTTTCGATGGTGAGTTTATCCCCTTCTAGTCGCCCCTCAATATAGCCGAAATCTTCTGGTAAGTCATAGGGAGATAACTCTAATTCTTGTTGCCAAATTTCTTCTAAGGTATTGGCGAGAGATTGAATTAAGGGATGTTGCTGGGAACGTAATGAAGATGAAGTATCCAACATGAGTTTTACAATAATGACACTATTCTCACGATATACTGAAGATGGGTCATGGTGAAGGTATCTGTAAAAAACATTTAAGGTAGAAATAATATGTTGGGCTTAGGCTGGCTAGAAGTAAGCGTTATTCTTGGAGTTGCCATTTTAATTTTTGGCCCCAAAAAATTGCCAGAAATGGGAAGTTCTCTGGGGAAAACCCTGCAAGGCTTTCGGGAGGGAATGAGTAACTCCTCCCAAGAAGAAAATTCTGATCTAGATCAAGAGTAATGAATCTCTCGTTATAATGCCAGAAACGACAGCAATCATGCAGAAGGAATCTTATCCCTACCGTTATCCTCGCGTTCCAATTCAACGTCGGATTTATGCGTTTTTATTAGATTTTGTCGTCGTTTGGTTGGTTAGTGCGTTAGTAGGAATTGCCATTTTTCAGTTTATTGCCTTTCTCGCCGCTTGGTGGGGATTACGAGTGTATGCAGTTCGTCGCTACAAAGGGCAAAGTTTGGGGCGTTGGGCGTTTGATGTGGAAATTATTGATGGCAAACGGGCAAAACTCCCACGCATGGAAGTGTTAACGAAACGAGAATTAACCCTAGGCGCGATCGCGCTTTTAGGGGCAATTGGCTTACAGTATGGCTTACCCAATATTTTGACAGCGATCATTTTAACCACACCGCTATTTGTTAACTTAGTCATTGCCCTAGGCGATGAAGAAAACCAACAAGGGGTTCATGATCGCTTGTTTGATACGGTTATTGTTCCCAGTCGTCGCGGCTATTCTCTTGATATTCGGATTCGCCGTTGGGTTGACCAAATCAGCGATCGTATGAGAAAATAGTAGGCTGTGTCATTATCATTATTAAACAAACTTAGGAACTATTGTCACCGCAAATCATGGCAAGCAAAAAGGGAACTCGGATTATCATTACCTTAGAATGCACGGAATGTCGGACCAATCCTGACAAACGGAAAAATGGTGTCTCTCGCTACACCACAGAGAAAAACCGTCGCAACCATTCTGGGCGCATCGAATTTAAGAAATATTGCCCCAATTGTAATCGGCACACCATGCACAAGGAAACTAAATAGAGGAGGTTAAAGATGGCTTATTATCGTAAACGCTTATCCCCAATTAAACCGGGGGATCCGATTGATTATAAAGATGTGGAATTGTTGCGTAAATTTATTACCGAACGCGGCAAAATTCTTCCCCGTCGCATCACTGGCTTAACCGCTAGACAACAGAGGGACTTGACAAGAGCGATTAATCATGCTAGACAATTAGCACTCCTTCCCTATGTGGATGCGGAAAATTAAGAGCTAGCTGACTGTTTGTGCTCCTTGTTGCCAGTAGAAGTTAAACTAGAAAACAAGTCGTCAAAGAAGCTACAAGCGTAAAGCTGGTGGAAAAGGGAAAGCTAATCGAATTTAAAGTCCAAGCAGAACGTCGTCTTGGGGTGCCAGAGCGACCAGAAGGCAAAAAAAACTGGATTGTGCGAGATCAATGGGGTCATTCTCACACCCTGCATCCGCGACAGGTGGAGTATGAAGTGGGAGGGGATCCCAAACGTCCTCAAGAGATTCCCGCCTTTCTCAAAGAGGTGGATCCCTATCTTGACCCCTCCAGTTTAGAGGTGGCTTGGGAATTATTAGTGGAAGAGGGAGAACCGGTCACCCCTGAGGATATGGCAGAAGTTTTGTTTTCAGACCAAAGTCCTGCCGCCTGTTATGCGGCTTATTCTCTCTTAGCCGAGGATAAAATCTATTTTAAGCGGAAGGGAAATAATTTTGAAGCGCGATCGCCGTCGCAAGTGGCAGAAATTAAGCACCAGCTAGAGGTAGAAAAGCAACGCACTCAAGAAAAAGCAGCCTTTATTGATCGGATTAAACGTCGCTTAGCCGGAGAATCTGTAGAGTGGGAAAACAGCGATCGCGCTCGGTTTGAAGCCCTAGAAAAATATGTTCTCAACCCCGAACAAGAGGTGCGTCTCGCCCAAGACACCCTAGGGTCAGTGGGACGGGAACAAAGTCCTGATGAAGCGTTCAACTTGCTTGTTGATCTCGGCTTATGGAGTCGCCATGAAAATCTTTTCTTGCGTCGTAGCTCCTACCCTGTCCAATTTCCTCAGAAGGTACTCGATGTGGCGCAACAATACTTAGACTCTCCCCCAGATGACCTAGAGCGCGATCGGCGGGACTTAACCCACCAAAAAGTTTACACCATTGACGATGAAAGCACCGAAGAAATTGATGATGGCTTAAGCATTGAAACCCTCCCCGATGGGCGTGAACAGATTTGGATTCATATTGCTGATCCCACACGCTTAGTACGACCTGAAGACGAACTGGATCAAGAAGCGCGACGACGATGCACTAGTTTGTATCTTCCCACCGGCATGATTCCTATGTTTCCTGCCGAACTTGCCACTGGGCCGATGAGTTTAAGACAGGGACAAGTTTCACCGGCGGTGAGTTTTGGGGTCATTTTAGAAGAAGATGGCAAAATTACCGACTATACCATTGCTGCCAGTTGGGTAAAACCCACGTATCGCCTCACTTATGAGGATGTGGATGAAATGCTGGAGCTAGGGGTAACTGCCGAGCCAGAAATTGCCCGCTTAGCCCATTGGGCTCAAATACGGAAAGCGTGGCGCAAGGGGCAAGGCTCGATTAATATTAGTTTACCCGAAGCCAAAGTAAAAGTGGATGAAGAGGAAGAAGTGGAGATCGAACTGGTTGAAGATTCGACTTCTCATCAACTGGTAGCAGAAATGATGATTCTCACTGGGGAAGCGGCCGGGCGTTTTGCAGTGGATAATGAAGTTCCTTTAGTGTTTCGTTCCCAACCGCAACCTGAATTTCCCCCAGAAGAAGAATTATTACAACTTCCTGCCGGACCGGTGCGCTGTTGTGCCATCCGTAGCTGTATGCCTCGTAGTGAAATGAGTACCACCCCAGCCTCTCATGCGGGATTAGGGTTGGAGGTTTATGCCCAAGTCACTTCCCCGATTCGGCGATATGTGGATTTATTAGCCCATTTTCAATTAAAGGCGTTTCTGCGCGACGATCCTTGTCCCTTTTCTGCGGAACAAATGCAGGAAATGGCTTATAGTGCCGCTTCTGGGGCGTATGAGGCGACTCTCGTGGAACGACAAACCAAGCGCTATTGGGCGTTAGAATATCTCCGTCGCCATGGGGATCAACGCTGGAGCGCGATCGTTTTACGGTGGCTGCGAGAAGAAGATAATTTGGGAATTGTCTTATTAGAAGATTTGGGGTTAGAACTGCCTCATCGCTTCCAAAATCAAGTCGAACTCGGCGATCGCGTAGAAGTAGAAGTGGTAGTTTCTGATCCCCATCAAGACTTATTACGCTTTCGAGAATTTACAGGAGAACTCAACCATGCTATTTAAGCTCTTAACCTTTCCTCTGACTGGCCCCATTGAAGGAGTCACTTGGCTAGGGGAACAAATTTTAGAACGAGCCGACCAAGAGTTAGACGACAAAGAAAACCTCAATAAACGGCTGTTAAGCCTACAATTAGCCCTAGATTTAGGGGAAATCTCCGAAGAAGAATACGACGAACAGGAAGAAGAAATTTTATTGGCAATGCAGGCTATGGAAGATGAGGAAAATCAATGTTAGTGATTAGTTGCTCCTTCCCAATTATCAGGTAAAACGGAATCATTAGTCTTTTGGGCTTTAGCGTGGCTTAAGGCTAGTTCCTCATAATGTTGAGCGTGTTCAATTAAGCCTTGCGCTTCTTCTTCAGAAACCTCACGCTTGACTTGTGCTGGAATCCCTAAAACCAGCGATCGCGCCGGCACATCTTTTGTTACCACACAACCTGCACCAATAATACTCCCGGCTCCCACACGCACCCCATTTAAAACAACCGCTCCAATGCCAATTAAACTTCCTCGCTCAACATAAGCTGAGTGAATCACCGCGCGATGTCCCACTGTGACATAATCTTCTAAAACCGTCACTTCTCCGGGATCACCATGCAACACTGCCCCATCTTGAACATTGGTATGAGCGCCAATGGTAATTTTCTCCAGATCACCGCGAGCAACCGCACTATACCAAATACTAGCCCCAGCTTCAATGGTTAAATCTCCTATGACTGTTGCATTAGGAGCAATAAACGCCGCTTTTGATAAATCGACCATTATTATTCTGATTTTCCTTTCCCATCAATGCGAAATAGCCAGACCATTAATGTTACCACGCCAACTTGTAACCCCAAATTGGGTAAAGTTTCCGTAACCTGACTCCCTGCTGCCAACTGTGACAACATCACAAATGCCCCGATTAAACCTGAAGCAGCAAACACCACATAAATTGTTTTTCTTAACCCACGGTAGGGAGCTTTCGCTTCCGCTTGTAACCGTTTGTATTTTTCAGGGGACAATTGATCGCGACGATTATTAGCCATAAGGTTATACCGTTTCTAAGAATTCATGCGACAGTAGGGGGCTAATCAGTGACCAGTGATCAGTTACCAGTTACCACTTAACTGTAACAATAGTTTCCAAAAATGGTATTAGAAACGCCATTTCTTAATCCTTAGCCTAACATTGTCTAGAGTGAGTTTGCTTAACATTTAAAAAACTACAAACTTCCTCTATGATGATAGGGGTTCCTGTTCTTCTGCAATTGGGGTGATAGAATCTTGTTCGACTTTCTTCCTGATAGCCCACTCATTGAATTTACCATTCTTCTCCTCGTCAGTTTGACAATTCCCCCGATATTTGAACGGTTACGTCTTCCGGGCTTAGTCGGATTATTAGTTGCAGGGATTATCCTCGGTGAAAATGGCTTACAACTGCTGAGTAAAGATAGTGAAACCATTAACTTACTCTCAGACGTGGGGAAAATTTACCTCATGTTCGTGGCGGGTTTAGAAATTGACCTCGCTGAATTTCGGAAGACGAAAAATCGTTCTTTAGGATTTGGGATTGCTACCTTTGTCTTTCCCCTCGTAACCGGCATTATTATTGGTCAAGTTTTCGGATTTAATTGGGTGGCTTCGGTTCTCATTGGTTCTTTGATTGCCTCTCATACTCTACTAGGTTTTCCCATTGTCAATCGCTTGGGAATTAGCAGTAACGAACCGATTACGGTCACTGTTGGGGCAACGATTTTTACTGACATCACTGCCTTACTGGTCTTGGCAATTTGCATTGCCGTTGATGCGGGCGAATTTACTCCCTTGATGCTGGTTTTACAATTAGGGGCATTAGGATTGTATTCGGTATTAGTTTTATTTGGCGTTGATTGGGCAGGAAGAGCTTATTTTCGGCGGACTGGGGATGAACAAAGCAATCAATTTCTATTTGTTTTACTCGTTTTATTTCTTGCATCAGTGGGAGCGCAGTTAATCAATGTGGATCAAATTGTTGGCGCTTTTTTAGTGGGGTTAGCAGTAAATGATGTGGTGGGACACAGCCCAGTGGAAGAAAAAGTCGAATTTGTGGGGAGTACGCTGTTTATTCCCTTCTTTTTTGTGGGGATGGGTTTATTATTAGATGTTCCTGTATTTATTGAAACCATTACCCAAAATTTTGCTTTTCCGCTAGTGATGATTGCGGGATTATTTTTCTCCAAGTTTTTAGCCACCTACATTGCAAAACTTCTCTATCACTATTCTTGGGATGAAACCTTAACCATGTGGTCATTGTCTTTACCCCAAGTTGCTGCTACTTTAGCGGCTGCTTTAGCAGGGGTACAAGCGGGCATTATTCCCCAAGAAGTATTTAACACAGTGATTGTGTTGATGTTAGTGACTGCTATTGTTGGCCCCACTTTGACCGAACGCTTTGGTCGTAAATTACCGTTAACCACTACAGGATTAGACACAGGAGACGATTGGCTATGGTGGGAACAAGTGGAAGCGTCATTAGAACAAGATCATACAGCGAATTTAGAACAGCGAACTGCTCAAGATTTCACAGTGGTTGTTCCCATTTATAACCCCCTAACCGAACGCTATTTAATTGAAATGGGAGCGTTATTAGCCAATCATGAAGGGGGAAAAATTGTTCCTCTAGTGATTACTCAAGCCCATGTTCACATGGATGAGCCTGATTTATCGGTATCTTTACGCCAGGGAGAAAAGCTCTTAGAAAAAGCAGAAGCCTACAGTAAAGAGTTTAAGGTGAAAGCTACATCTTTACTGCGGATTGATGATGATATTGCAGAAGGGATTACTCGCACAGCAAGAGAACAAGATTCTAGTTTGATTCTCATGGGTTGGAGTGAGTCGGCAATAGGATTAAGATCGCGCTTATTTGGTAATTTAATTAATAATGTGATTTGGTCGGCGCATTGTCCAGTGGTTATTACCCGATTATTAGATGAACCCGTTAATCTCCATCGCATTCTTGTTCCTGTTAAAAACTTGAGTGTGACGGCTGTAAGAGCAATTCGGTTTGCTCAACTTTTTGCTGATACCCATCAAGCCTCTGTTACTTATCTTCATGTTTGCGATCCCAGAACCAGTAAAGAGCAAATTCAAGAGTTTGAACAAGAGATTCGACAGGTTTTAGATCAACCAGAATTAGATGTTCCTTATCGCGTTAAAACCATTCCTCACGATAAAACGGCAAAAGTGATTTTAAGAGCTTCACGCTCATTTGATCTGGTGGTTTTACGCTCATTACGTCGTCGCACTGCTGGCGGCTTAACCGTTAGTGATGTCACTACAGAAGTCATGGACTCTCTCACCTGTTCACTGATTTTGTTTGGTGAGCCTCATTCTTGAATTTGTTATTTGTTATACCAATTCTGAAAACTTAAGTTACAGTAGATCCCCCCTTCGCCCCCCTTAATAAGGGGGGTTGGGGGGGATCCGATCAGCCAATAAACTGGGATCATCTAATAGGGTTTGTAATCCTAGTTTCATTTCTGCAATATTAGTGGTTGCGGTTCCAAATTGACGTACGACAATACTGGCAGCAAGGTTTCCTAGCACTGCGGCTTCCCAAGGGGTTGCTCCTGCACATAAACTAATGGTTAACGCGGCAACAACGGTATCCCCTGCACCCGTGACATCAAAGACATCAGTTCGGTTGAAGGGAGGAATATGGTAGGTTTCGCCAGTGCGAGTAAAGAGAGTCATTCCTTCTTCCCCGCGTGTCATTAAAATATATTGGGCTTGGGTTAAGTGCAGTAAGTCTTGTCCAGCTTGCTGTAATAAGTTTTCATTGTTGATACTATATCCCACTGCACTTTCGGCTTCTGGGAGGTTGGGAGTAAAGAGGGTTGCTCCCTGATAACGAGAAAGGTTACTTTGGGCATCAACAATGGTGCAGGGATGGTTTAAAGTGGCTTCAATAACGGGAGAACTCAGCACCCCATCCCCATAGTCAGAACAGACGACCGCATCCACTTCCGTGGCATTTTCCTTGACATATTGAGCAATTTGTGGTATGCAAAAAGGGTCAGGAGGATGTTGGGATTTGCGATCGAGCCGTACAATTTGTTGGGTAACCGATTGACGGGCGTGACCAGAAATGCGAGTTTTCGTAACCGTGGCGCGATCGCGCACCGAGATTATCCCCTCCGTATCAACCCCCGCTTCCACAAAGATATTCCTCAGCGCCTCCCCTTGCGGATCTTCTCCCACTAATCCCGCCACCTTCACCTGCGCCCCTAATTTTGCCAAATTATAAACGGCATTCCCTCCACCCCCTGGAATTTGTACCGTTTCTTCATGACGTAAAATCAACACAGGGGCTTCCCGAGAGAGACGTTCCACCTCACCGCTAATAAATTCATCTAGGGCTAAATCCCCAACGACTAAAATTTTAGGCTCTTGAAAACCGTCCAAGAGATAAAACAGCCGTTGAGAATTGGCTTCTAGTTGCTGATAAAAAGAATTACTCTCACTCATCTAACGTTCTTGAACCTTGTTTTCAAACTCATCTCGCGTCTGTTCCACTAAAGCTAACCCTTCTGAATGCACTTCGGGATAGTTTTCTTTTAGCCAAGACAACAACCGTGACAACTGAGCATTTCTAAGTTCCAAATCCGCTTGGAAAATCGTTGCTACTGCCATGTGTTGGGCATACTGTTCAGGATGTCCTTGTTGGACAAGCTGACGGGTGAGATGGCTTAAAGCCTGTTGACGAACTTGGTCTGAGGGAACGGAAAATTCGGACATTTTACTCTGCTAATCCAGGAGGGAGGGCTTCACCACACTGTTCATGGATTTCTGCCACTCTTTGAAACAACCAAGGATAATTATCTTTGTAATCAGGAATTAATGCAAGGGGACTTAACAAAGCCGCAGCGGCGATATCAGCAACTGTTAGGGTATCTCCTACTAGAAAAGGTTGTTTTTCCCAAGGAGAAAGGACGTTGATTGCATTCTCTAAGCGTTGTTTTGCTAATTCCACTGCTGCTGGGGTGATCCCATACTGACGACGCACAATATTAATCACCAATTGACTAGAGAGACTGGGATTAACGAATTTTCCCTCATTTGATCGCCAATGATAATAGACAAACCGAGTTGCTGTTCCGATACTTTCATCTAGCCAGTCTTCGAGTAACCAGGCATAGCGATTTTTGTTAGCTTCGGAAACAGTATAACTGGGATCTGGATAATGATCTTCTAAATAATGAAAAATGCGAGTCGAATCGCCAACTCCACTCTTGACATTTTCTGGCGTTGGTAGTAAAACAGGCACTGTAGTGAGTCCTGTAATGGGTTTGACTTTTAAGATATGTAGCCCTGGGGTTAGGTTGGTTACCTGATAATTAACCTTTTTATATCCTAAAGCGAGTCTTGCTTTGCGACAATAATGAGAGGTACTGAATTGTAATAATAGCATTGAGTTTTTTTTGGCATTCTTGTCAACAACGATCAATTCTAATGTTAGGATAAGAGCAATTTATACAGTTGGATAAATTGGTTATGTTTGCTGTCTCAGAAAAATCAGCGCCTGTTCGTTCCTCCCAAACTTCTTCTATTCCCCCCCAATGGAATCGTTATCGCAAAACTAAGAAAAGTGTTCCCTTATTTCTGCGAGCTTTATTATTTTTTCAATATACCTCTGCTATTTTAACAATTGGAACCATTGGGGCAAGTTTAGTTATGTATGGACTCACATTTTACACTCAACAGCAGTGGAATCAAAAGTATGATCAGCTAAGGAAATTACAAAGCCAAGAGCGAAATATAACCGTTACTAAAGAAGCTCTTCAAGAGCAAATCATCAAACAACAAGGAAATCAAAATCATGATTTTGTTCCCGTAACCCCTGATAAAACGATCTATTTAGAACCTACGCCTTCTGATAATCTTTCCGATAGTTCACAAACAGGTTCAGATCAAGATCAACAATTAGAAACTCCAACGACGGAGCGACCTTTAAGTTACTAAAATGATCGAGAGACTTAATTCAAATACTAAAAGATTGCTATTAATTTGGCTTTTTCTGTTTTTCGCTTCAATTGCATTAGGAGTGAGGATCTATCATCTTCAGTTTGTGGAAGCAGAAAGACTACAAAGTAGAGCTAAAAGTCAGCAACAGTTGACGGTAAATCCCTATATTCCTCGTCGTTCTATTGTGGATGCTCAAGGGAATGTGTTAGCAACGGATCGTCTAGTCTATGAGCTTTATGTCCACCCTAATTTATTCAATCGCTCATCTGAAGAAGTGGCTCAGAAATTAGCGGATGTTCTTGATCATAGGAGTGAGTCAGATTTATTAACTCGCTTTCAAGAACAAGGTTCTGGCATTCGTTTAGAAGAAAATTTAAGAGAAGAAGTGGCTGCGGAAATTAAAAGTTGGGGTTGGAATGGTATAGATTTATGGGAAAAGTATGCTCGTTATTATCCCTATGAAGAATTGGGCTCGAATGTGGTGGGATATGTGCAAAAAGATGATCACCAGGGAAAAACAGGGGTTGAATTTACCCAACAAGAGTTATTAACTCGTGTCGGTGAAAGTTTATCTGTGGAGCGTACAGCACGAGGGGGCGTTTTACCCGCATCTTTACCAGAAAACGCCATGGCTTTTGATGAAAAAAAGTTGCAATTAACCCTGAATCTCGATTTGCAACGGCTCAGTCATCAAGCGTTGAAAAAGCAAATGCAGGAGTTTAACGCCAAACGCGGAACTGTCATTGTGATGGATGTGGAAACAGGGGAATTAGTGTCTTTGGTGACTGAACCCAGTTATAATCCCAATCGTTATTTTAACTCTGATTTGGAGGAGATGAGAAATTGGGCGGTAACTGATTTGTATGAACCGGGATCAACGTTTAAGCCGATTAATATCGCGATCGCGCTAGAGGGGGGATTAATTAACCCCAATACTGAAGTTTATGATCCTGGCAAAATGGAGATAGGAGGATGGACCATTCGTAACCATGATTATTTTAGTAATGGCGGTCACGGTAGGATTGGACTGGATGAAGTTTTACAAGTATCTAGTAATGTGGGCATGATGAAAATTGTGGAACGAATGTCTTCACAGTATTATCATGAACAGTTAAAAAAATTAGAATTAGAACAACCTGTAGGGATTGATTTAATGGGAGAAACCCCTGGACACTTAAAATCAGAGTTTGAGTTTACCAATTACCCCATTGAACCGGCTGTTGCCTCTTTTGGACAAGGCTTTTCTTTAACCCCAATTAAACTGGCGCAATTACATGGCGCGATCGCGAATGGAGGACGATTAGTGACTCCTCATGTGGTCAAAGGATTAGTGGATCAAGAGGGCGCGATCGTAGAACAAGAAAAACGCCCAGAAAAACAAGTTTTCTCCCCCCAAACTAGCCAACAAGTCTTACAAATGATGGAAACAGTGGTAAGCGAAGGAAGCGGACAAGTCGCGAAAATTCCGGGTTATCGCTCTGCTGGAAAAACGGGAACGGCTCAAAAAGCCAATATGGGAAGTTATCGGGGGAATGGCAAAATTACCAGCTATGTGAGTATTTTTCCGGTGGAAACCCCTCGTTATGTGGTTTTAGCAGTTGTTGATGAACCTAAAAAACCCCTTGCTTATGGTTCAACCGTGGCGGCTCCCATTGTCAGAGATATCATGGAAGGGATTATTACCATTGAAGGAATTCCCCCTACCCATCCTGAAGAATTTGAGGAAGAGGAAGAGAATGATGACGCATAGCTTCCACAAGCCCACCCCGCATAGAATCCTTCAGTAATGTTCTTAGCTCAACAGATTAAGAAAAGCTATAGATGACTTGATTAGACCTCTGTATTTTCCTCTTTTTTCTCTATTTCAATATCAGAAGTTTTTTGCTGTCGTCTCTCTCTTTGCTTACGATCTGATTTAATCACATCATCTAAAACCGATCGCGCTTGTTGCATTTTTTCTAAGTTACTGCGATAAAGGTCTAAATCTTTATCCATTTTTTCTTTCGGTAAATTCAAGGCTTGACAACACTGTTCTAAAACTTCTTTTCGTTTTTGATCATCACTGGCTAAATTAGGATTAGCTGTTTCTAAAAGGGTATAAAGTCCAATAATAAATAAACGGCTATACTTAAAGCGAGGATTATCTTTAATGCTATGCAAGAGATCATTTAAGTCTCCTGCGTGATCTAAGGGTTTTAACTCGCATAACCAAGCCATGACCGCTTCACTAGGGGAATTTGCCGCCAAAGATTTCACTCGTTCTGCATCCTGTCGATACTGTTGGGGATCTCCTTCTACTGCCTTACAAATCGCTTTAAAGATGGATTCTTTATCTTTTTCTGGCTGATATCCTTCCATAAAGGTATCAAACACCGTCACCACCCCTAAGGCATAAATGGGGTCATACTTAAAATCAACATTGACGGTTAGCAGGTGCATTTCCACCAGCAATTCTTCAATCACTCGCCGATAAATAGAGTTAAGGGGACGAGTCTGGAGGGTATAAAAGGTACGCTTGGTTTCAGACAGAGTACGAAGGCTATCCACAGGTTTTATTAAGTTTATGATCTTTAGATAATTTGTCTATATTCTCCTATTCTCTCGTTTCTGTAAAAATTTGCCAAGTGCCTAAGAAAGACAAAGCGGAGAAAGATGCTATAGCAAGATGATCTCATTGGTAATTGGAAGGCTTAATAGCGAACTTACTACTCAAGAAAGAATCTGAGTGGTTAAAAGAGTTAGAATGGTATGATTAACGAGACTTGCCACCCAATACCGAACCTCCTTTGTTACAAGGACGGTTTAGTGATCAGACCGTTCTGTTAAACTTAGAGATAATTTAGCAACAGTTCTTATCCGAATAACCGTTACAATGTCCTTAAGCCCAATGCGTGACGATCAATTCTCAGAACGCGATTATGCCACCTATGTGAAACAAACCGCACAGCTTTTAGGGATCGAAATCCCTGAAGCGTATCAAGAAGGAGTAGTGGAAAACATGACTCAACTAAGCGCGATCGCGCAACAGGTAATGGAATTTCCCCTGCCCCCGAAGACTGAAATTGCCCCCGTATTTAAGCCTTAAATATTGTTAAAGTAGAGACCTGAAAAGACCAAATTATGTTTGCTGGAAAACGACCTACGAATTTAGGCGTAAGCGCGGGAAAACTCGCCCCCTGTCCCGAAACTCCCAACTGTGTCTGTAGCCAAAGTGAAGACTCAGAACACCAAATTGATCCCCTTCCCTATGTTGATATTGACGACCTCAAAAAAGTTGTTAACAATATGGAGAGAACAACCATAGTGGAAGAAAATGAGAATTACCTTTACGCAGAATTTAAAAGTAAACTCATGGGCTTTGTCGATGATGTAGAATTTCACAAAGATGAGATTAACCAAGTGATTCATGTTCGTTCCGCCTCACGGTTAGGTAAATCCGATTTAGGCGTTAATCGCAAACGAGTGGAAGCCATTCGTCAATCTCTAGAAACCATTGAAAAATAAATTATAACTATGAATGTTTCTCCATAATTCATGATCAAAAACCAACTTTTAGAGAAAATAATTACTAATCAAGAACATTACCGTATCAATTTTTTTTAATGGAGAGTACAGCTGTTAGTGACATATTTCCCCTCTTCAGTGCAGCGGAAACCGAAACCCTAGATTGGTTATTATCTGTTGCGATTGAGGAGGAATTTGCGGCTGAGGAAAAGATTCTCAGTGATCAATATTGGGGAAACGCCGTTTACTTTATTATTTCAGGTTGGGTGAAAACAAGACGCTGGCATAATGAAACGCCGATTACTTCATCTATTCAAGGGCGAGGAGATTTTTTTGGGGAAAGGGCTGTTTTAGATGAACCCCCACGGGCCACAGAAATTGTTACCCTCAGTGAAACCAAAGTTATAAGTATTTCGGCACAACGGTTTATTCAAACCCTTTTCCAAGATCCCCAACTCCATCATAAACTCTTACAAATTACGGTTCGCCGTCTCAAACAAGCTGATGTTCACTTCCAGTTACGTCATTATCCGTCTGTGGTGAAATTAGCTTATACCTTAGTTCACTTAGCAGAAAATTATGGCAGACCAACGGAAGATGGTATGGAAATTTTACTTTTCCCTGAACAAGATATTGCTGACATTGCTGATCTAGACTTGGAAGAAACCGAAAAATATATGAGTAAATTTCAACATAAAGGTTGGCTAGAAATCAATGAAGATGAACAAACTTTATCGATTACTAATCTTCGACAATTAAGCCACTTAGCTGGAGGCAATTTTTAGTAGCTATAAGGAAACAAATATAGCAATATGATCTCATTTGTAAAAAGTAACTTAATTTCAGATCCCCCCTC